>JBGSJM010000024.1:0-16647 GCA_041742015.1 Verrucomicrobiales bacterium
GGGGCGCGGAACCCATCACTAGAGCGATCACCGCCAGCGTAAAAACCGTGAATGTCTGCCGCATGATCAGTGATTAAAGCAGGTTTTAGGCTGGAGGCTGCTGTCTTTAGGGAAGAGGCACATGATCAGTGATTAAAAAGAAACTCCTTGGTATTCAGCAACGCCCAAAGGATGTCTTCGAAGGCTTCCCGCTCCGCCTTCTCCGGCGTCAAATCATCATCCGGCTTGGCGACGGCTTTGGCTCTCTTGTTGGCGAGGTGGGTCTGGGCGGCCTGGAGTTCTGCTTGATTGGGTTGGCGGGAGACAGCATGAAGGTAGATTTCGCCGATCCGTTCGGGATCGGGCCGATCAGTAGCTTTGGCGAGAAGAGCAGCCCGACCACCGTTGGCACTTAATTTTTGCTGCATGGTCCCGGAATTGATCAAGTGAAGGCTTTGAGCCAGGTTGGCATCGTCGACCCGTTCGCATTCGCAGGCACTGTCCATTTCCGGGCGACCAAATACCGTAAGGAAATAGGAGTCGTTGTTGAATTTATCATCCGGCAGCCGGGTTGCGGTCACTCCAGCGGGCTGATTGGTGAAGGCCGTTTCGGATTTGGATACGTGATCTATGGCATCTAGCAGGACTTCGGCCTGCAAACGTTTCGGATAAAATCGCGAGAAATTCTGCGAATCACTCACGTTGTGCTCGTTCGGGTCGGAACTCAACTGGTAGGTTCGGCTGTTGCAAATCGTGCGAATCAGCCCCTTCATATCAAAACCCGAGTCAACAAAATGTTTGGCCAGATCATCCAGGAGAGCCGGGTGTGAGGCCGGGTTGGTGACCCGCATATCGTCCTCCGGCTCAACCAAAGCGGTCGAGAAAAAGTGTTTCCAATATCGGTTCACCAGCATTTTGGCAAAGTAGGGATTTTCCTTCGATACCAACCAGTCAGCGAGAGATTGCCGCGGATCCTGCGAGATATCGAGATCCAGAGGTTTTGCCCCAAGAGCGGTGGGTTTCAGAGTTTGTTTGGTATTCGGATTCTGCATCCCGGCCGCAACTCTCTTGTGATAAATAATTTCTTCATCCGGCTGCTCACCGGGTTTTCGGCCAACGGTGGTAAAGAAAGCGACAAAGCCATAGTAATCGTCCTGTGACCATTTCTCGTAGGGATGGTGATGGCACTGAGCGCATTGCATGCGAATACCGAGGAAAATCTGAGCGAGATCCTGCATCTGTTCCTTGTTGTCTTTAACGGATCGATACCAGGCAACCGCAGGGGTTCGCCCAACCTCACCAGAGGCGGTCACCAGCTTTGCAACAAACTGATCATAAGGCGTGTTGTTATCCAACTCGGTACGAACCCAGTCATGAAAAGCATAGGTCCCGCGCTGGTAGGTATCTTTGGTTCGTTTGTTACGGAGAATCCCAGCCCACTTTTGCGAAAAATAGGCGGCATAGTCAGGCGAATCGAGGAGGCTGTCGATTTTTTTAGAGCGCTTTTCCGGGTCGGAGGACTCGGTAAAAGCTTTGATCTCTTCAGTAGTGGGAAGGCGCCCCACGATATCGATGGTCACCCGGCGAACAAAGCTGGTATCATCGGAAATTTTCGATGGAGGCAGGCCAAGCAGGCTGAGTTTTGAGAAAATGTTTTCGTCGATAAAATTCGTTTTTTCTGGTAGGTCCGGCATCGTTGCCCCCAGGGGAATGGTGGCTCGATAGACAGCCACATGCTCCTGAAATCGCACCATCACCGAGGTAGATCCCGTTTCGGATTTCAAAGTAACGAGCCCATGTTCATCGACTTCGGCCATCGCTTCCTGGTTGGCTTCGTAAATGGCGGTGCGGCTAATATCACGGATGGTTCCGTCATTAAAATAGGCAATCACCGCGAGTTGTTGGTGCGACTCCGGCTCAGCGACGCGCTCAGTCGGGAATACGGTGATTTTCTCGACCTTTGGAGTTTTATCAGGATGATGTTGCATGCCCTGGCGGATCCAGTTGGTGAGGGTGGCATAATCCGCCGAGTCCTTTATCAGCCGAATCCCACCTTCGTGCGGGATTTCACCGGTTGCCTTCATGAGGAGCAGGCTGTTTTCAGGGGCCGCTGGAGAGAGGCGGCGTCCCCTGGCTTCGCGCACCAGCCAATCGTGGTCATTCCAGGGTTCGTAGCCGAACAGGGACAGGCGGAAATTTCGCTGCCCACCGGATTTTCCATGGCAGCCACCTCCATTACAACCGTATTTGGTGAAAAGCGGAATCACTTCATTGGAGAAATTAATCGACGGCGTCGTCTCCTGGCCGCTGACTTTGGTCGGCAGCGTAATTTGGGTACCATTTAACGTGGCGGTGATGGTAGCCGCACCATTGCCAATGGTTTGGATATATCCATTCTCATCGATCAACAAAATCCCCTCCGGAGCGACCAAATACTTCACCTGGTGGGTGACATCTTTGGGAAACTTTCCCGATTCATCGGTAACAATCAATTGATGTCCACATCGGGAATCGGTCAGCAATATCGGGTCTTGATCCTGGAATGAAAGTTTCTGTAGCGGTGGCGTCCCGCCACCGATCGTCACCGTTGTTACAGGCGAATCTGGTGCTGACCCGGGTGTCACAGACACTACTGTCTGTGCGGAAATCGATGTCAAACCCGACACAGCGACCGCTAAAATAAAAAAGAGGACGTTTTTCATATATACAAAACTATACCAATTACACTACCCAACCAACTCTTTCATCGGCGCATGCTGCGCATCGACGAGATAGGTGGGGCGACCAGACAGGTCATTAACGGTGGTATTACGGGCATCAATCCCAACCCGGTGATAAAGCGTGGAAAATACCTCTTGATATTCAACAGGGCGATCCGCTGCTTCTCCGCCGATCCGGTCAGTTGCGCCTATGATTTGGCCGTGGTTCATTCCACCGCCAGCAAGCAGGGCACAGCTTACATTCGGCCAGTGATCCCGCCCCGCATCTTTATTGATCTTCGGCGTTCTACCAAATTCGCCCCAAACCACGACACTGACATCCTGATCAAGTCCGCGATCATGTAGATCCTGAACCAATGCACTTACTCCCTGATCAAGTAGAGGAAACTCCTCACGGCCTTGTTTGAAATTCTGCGAGTGCCAGTCCCATCGCGAAAACCCGATCGTGACACAGCGGGCACCTGCTTCCACGAGACGCCGCGCCATCAAAAACTGATCGAGCCGTCTCCAGCATCCATCATCCTTGAGTTTTTCGGTTCCCTTGCCGTAGGCAGCGACGGTTCGGGAATCTTCTTTTGACAAATCAAGTGCCGCGCCCAGCGCGCTGGAGGTGAGGACACCAAAGGCCTGCTCGTTAAAAGTATCGATTCCAGCCATCATCCCGGATTGATCCACCTCTCTACGGAAACTATCGAAACTGGCAAGCAAGTTCCGACGATCAAGGAGGCGATCCATATTTAGGCTCTGTAATACGATATCCTCCTTACCGGCTCCCCGAAAAGGGGTAAAGGGTGAGTGGGCCGGTCCCAAAAAGCCGGATTGACCGGGATCGCCCCATTCATCGTGTCCGCATTTGGGAGACAACCCCACAAAAGGCGGGCAGCTATCGTTGGTGCTTCCCTGTAGTTTTGAAAGCGCCGCACCCATGCTCGGCCACCCCCCTGGAGGTGGATTTTTCCGCCCGGGCCGTCCCGTCAAACACATCTGCAGATCATGCGGCCCATCGGACCCGACCATGGATCGGATAAAGGTAAACTTGTCCGCCATTTTGGCGATCCTGGGAAACTCCTCGCAGATCTCGATCCCCGGCACCTTTGTTTTGATGGGGCGGAATTCGCCGCGATATTCACTGGGAGCATCCATTTTTAGATCCCACATATCCTGGTGAGGAGGACCACCAGGTAACATAATCATGATGACCGCCTTGTGATTGATTCCACGGGAAGAAGAGCCATTTACAGCCTCCGCCTGGAGTAATTGCGGAAGCGATATGCCACCGAGCCCCATGGCACCTACTTTAAGAAACGAACGGCGAGAATGCCCATCGCAGAATTTACCAGTGTTTTCTCCAAGTATCGTTAGCATAGACAGCAGCGGTCGATTTTAAAAAACTTTCGAAATAAATATAAGAAATTCCTAAGAAATACTCGAATCCTTTTCTTTACGCATTCACGCGCTACGCGATGGAGCAGGAATAAGGTCCTAGCTGACCACCCGAAATTCACGATTTCCTTAAAATCAATCCGGTCACCTTGAATAGCGTCGCCCTGGGCGATTCGGATCCGCTCACTGTTTATCTGAGTTTATTTATATTCAACTTTTCGTCCCAAGATTGTCTGTCCCCACTTTCCTTTCGTCCTTTCGTGTGGCTCGTACAAAGTGCCGGGGTGCAAATGGCATCACGTTGGTTGTCCGTCGGAGTTGACGGGCTCATCGGGAATCATCAGCCCGCTGATCTCACTTGGCAGGCTTGGGTGAAACGGAAGACGAGGGGGCGCGGTCCGCCTCGGCCGCATAGGCTTTGCTGGCGTCCCACAGGATCATCCGGTCACCCCCTCCTGAAATGAGGCGACGTCCGTCTGAGCCCCACGAAAGTGTTTGAACTCCCTGGTCGTGTCCGTAAAGGATGGCGAGCTGGATTCCGGTGGACGCATTCCAAATCCGCACGGTGTGGTCATTTCCACCCGTAGCAATTCTCTTTCTATCCGGACTCCAGGCTAGGGCCGTGACTGGCTGGTTGTGGCCCTGCAGTTTCAGGAGCGGCGTACCGTCGGCGGATGAAACCACTTGAACGTCCCCTGAATTGACCGAAGTCACCAGTTTGGAGCCATCCGGGCTCCATCCAAAATACGAAAAATTATGACCGGGGAAATCAGTCTGGTGACCGCTTTCGACATCCCAAGCGATTTCGCGATGCGTGGTGGAGGCAATAAGTCGAGCCCCGGAGGGACTCCACGCCAATCCGATCAGAGCCGAGCCTTTTAGGTCGATGAGTTTAGGTTCGTCGCTCGAATCTGGATCCCAAACCCACACATCCTTGCTTAGTCCGCCCCCGGCGATGAAGCGTCCGCCCGGCTGCCAGGAGATGCGGGGTTGGTAACCGGTTTCGAGTGGACTGGGCATGGGCCGAGATTGAAGAACCGCTCCTGTGGTCGCGTCCCAAATCCAGAGGGTGTGGTCACAGTCCACTGCGGCGAGCCGGGTGCCATCGGGACTCCACGTGCACGCCGGTGGATTGTTTCGGGTGGGAAGCTTCAGTTCAAGAATCCGCCGTTTCTGATCAGCATCCCACACCGTCACTGCCGCACCTGGCACTGTGGTCGCGACAGCGACACGGTTACCGTCGGGATGCCAGATCACTGCCATGCTATAAGGTGTCCTCCAGTGAAAGCTCGGCACTTCCAGGTGGGGGCGCAGGTTCCAAATCTTGATCGTTCCATCCACGCTGGTCGAAGCGAGTTCCAAGCCGTTCGGATGCCACGACACCGAGGTAACGTCCCCGCGATGTCCCCGCAGGATACCGAACAATTTCCCCGAACTACGTTCCCACAACCGGATGGTGGCATCGTTCGAAGCGGAAGCGAGGCGATTGCTATCCGGACTCCATGCGATCGATCGGATGCCGGAGGAGTGGCCCGGCATCCGTTGTACCTCTTGTCGTTTTTCTGGGTCCCAAATTTGGATTTGGACATTTCCCGCCGCCGAAAACCACTTTCCATCCGGGCTCCATGACCTAAACCCCTGAGTGATCAAAGGCGGCGACGAGATGCGTGAAGGTGCGCCGGGACGAACTATGGTGACCATCAAGTGCTGGGATACGGCCCATTCGCTGTGGCGCGGTCGCCAATTAATGCGCATGTTCGATTGCGATACTGCCGGATCGGACGGAATCGTCTCGATTTCCTCCCCCGTCGCGGTATCCCAGACCCGGCAACAGACCTGGCGCGGTGAGGAAGCCAACACCAGGCAGGCCGCGATACGTTTGCCATCCGGGCTCCAGGAAACGTTCTCCACCGTATGTCCCGCAGGGATAACCAATGCCACAAGGTTGTCCTTCGCATTCCAGATCCGAAGGCTCTTGTCGAACCTTCCTGCGGTTGCGATTTGGTCACCGGCGGGACTCCACGAGATGCTTTGAATTGTGGCAGTATGTCCTTTTAACACACCGCGTTCCGTTCGGGTCACCGCATCCCAGATCCGAACGAAATGATCAGATCCGGCAGACGCAAACAGGGAGCCATCTGGGCTATAGGCGACCGATCTCACAGGTCCTCCTGGTCCGTGCGAGAGGGTTGCTACTACATCCTGATCGAGGAGGGATTGGAGGTAATACCACTCCCATCCGCGCAGATCCGCCATTCCCGTTTCCGGCAGCCACTTCCCGGTGAGTTTAGCGACGGTTTCCAGACCATCCGGGCGCCCCGTCGCCTCGGCCGCGAAATTCATCTCCGCCACGTAGAGATTGCGGCGAATGGCCTCAGCGCGGCTTTCGGCCAGGCGGGTGGCTCCCTCTGCCCGGGTCCGCTCGCTTTCAGCAATGCGCCGCTCCCGTATGTTGATAATCAGCCCGGCGGTGAGCACGGTCAACAGGGCCGCGGTGAAAAGGGCCGCCGCCTTGTGTCTGGAGAGGAAAAGCCACAGCAGCCGTCCCAGGCCTGCGTGCTCCGCCTCGGTGGCAAAGCCGTTGAGATAGGCGTCGATTTCGGTCTGCATGCCGCTTACGCTCTGGTAGCGGTCCTTCGGGTTCCTGGCGATGGCCTTCATCGCCACGGCGGCCAGTGGCAGGGGCATCCGACCTCCGGGTAGGTGGGGCCATTTCTTTTTCCGGCGGATGAAATCCTGTTCGACCACCTCCAGCGATTCGCGTTCCGCCTGAGCCGCCTTTGCCAAAACCTCCTCCACGGTATTGCCCCGGTAGGGTGCGGAGAGGGACAGGATTTCGTAGAGGATCGCGCCCAGGGCAAAAATGTCACAACGCTCGTCGGCCAACTCGCAGGAGACGACCTGCTCCGGCGACATGTACATTGGCGTACCCATGACCGAGCCGGGGATGGTCATGAGCCGGTTCCCCTCCAGCGAACGGGCCGAAACCACCGCCGCCCACTGGCCCTTCGGTCTGCCGCCGCCGGGGATACCTCCACCCAGAGTTGGAAAGCGGTCGGGTCGCCCCTTGATCTTGGCCAATCCCCAATCGAGCACGATGACCTCACCAAACTCTCCGAGCATGATGTTGTCGGGCTTGAGGTCACGGTGGATCACACCCCGCGAATGCGCGAAGCTGATGGCATCGCAAACTCGCTGGAAGGCCCGCAGCAACTTGGGCAGCGGCCAGCGCTCCAATACAATGGGGTCGCTGCTGAGAAAGCCATCGAGCACCTCGCAGAGGGTGCTGCCAGAGATGCGTTTCATCGTGTAAAACACCTGGCCCGAATCGTCAAGTCCCAGCTCGTGCACGGGTACGATGGAGGGATGCTGAAGTTGGCCCGTGACCTGGGCTTCCTCAATGAAGCGGACCACCGCCTCAAGAGTTGCCTTGCTGGGATCGAGCAACCGCTTGAGAGCGACTGGTCGACGCAGGTTGGCGTCCACCGCGTTAAGGACTTCGCCAATTCCACCATGATTTAACTCATCAAAGACCGCGTAACGCCGTGCGGAGTCGTTTTCGATCCAGGTACGGATCTGATCGACGGAGATGGCAACGTTAACTTCAGGCAAATCGATGCCTGGTGGGGTTGGCGGTGGTGACGGTGGAGACGGGGCCTTGGGTGGTTGCGGTGGCTGCAGGACAACGCGTGGTTTCGCAAGTGCATCCGCGTCCGGGATGGTGATCGGTTCGTGGCAGGTAGGGCAATTGGTTTGCTGCCCCGCGTAAAGGGTGCGCGCCTCAATGCGCTGGCCGCACTTAGAACACTCGAATTTCATGGCCAATGCGATGGGTTGAATTTCGTTGGGGGAGATGATGAATTTCGAGTGGTCGTCCAATGGGCACCGTGGGGGAAGCAGCGCGTATCGATTTTCCATTATCCATGGCGCGGGTTCGTCCCCACCGAAAAACAAAAACGTCGTTATGTCGTCCCATCGTTTTGATGATAAAAGAGGTTAAGAGGATGTCCAACTTAATATTTTGGCGTCCCATACGGCATCACGCGTCAGAAAATGGAGAAGCGGAAAAGATTTTCTTAAAGTTCCCATCCGCAATGTTTTTGTTGATCGCTGAGCGAATGAAGCCTCTATTTGATCACCCGCATCCTGTCCTTGATTTTTGCCTTGAAAAGGCAAATACTGGTCGGTTACGAAAGCGATCCTTTTTGTCCAGGCAGTTTGTAACCATGGCGGAAAGGACTTGCCGCTGACCGGGGGGAGCCTCCGATTTCTGGACCATGGACAACCGTAACGTCCAACTCAGCCGCGAGGATATTTTTCTTGGATTGGACCAATTGAATACCTATCTGGAACGGCAGGGGCTGCGCGGGGAAATCTGCCTCTACGGTGGTGCTTGCTTGTGTCTTGCTTTTGCGGCGCGCAATTCAACACGCGACGTCGATGCGGTTTTCGAACCCGCCGCTGCGGTGAGAAAAGCCGCGTTTGATGTTGCTGCGAAAATGGGTTGGCCGCGGAACTGGCTCAACGACGACGTAAAGAGATTTCTTTCGTCGAAAGGAGACTCAGGAGTCGAGGTAGTTGCGTCCTGCGAGTTTTCCCATCTCAAAGTTTACACTGCAAATGCCGAATATCTTCTCGCAATGAAATGCCTCGCTGCCCGATTGGGATCGAATGAAGATGATTCCGATGACGAGAATACCGCTCCCGATTTGGAAGATGCCACATGGTTGAGTCGGCGTCTCGGGCTGACGCGCAGGGAAGAGATCGCAAAAATAGTATTGAAATTCTTTCCAGATCACGAAATCCCCGAACGCACCGATTTTTTCATTGGGGAGGTCGTGCGGCAACTTTCGCAGCCATGAACAACAACACCACCCGAACGCAGTCCCTGGTGGAGGTGGCCCAGAGAGTCATCACGGGAGGTCCTTTTCTGATGGAATTGGCGGATTTTCTCGACGAATTCCGAGTGTCTCCAACTTTCGCACGCGTCGCTAATGAGCCTCCCTTCCTCGACGGATTGCTGAAACGCGGCCAGTGGAAAGACGCTTATCTGACCGCCGTCGCGGAGCATCTCACTGGCCGCCACGATTTGCCCCCCCCGGAATGGATCTACGACCGCCGCCGTTATCTCGACGAACCCGCCTTTGCCTGCCGCACCCGTGAAGCACGGCTCTTTTTGCTAAAAGACTCACCTGCCGCCTTTAAGTCCCGGAATATTTTTGTCTCTGGTAACGCACTCGACCGGGTTTAGAGATCGGCGGC
Organism: Verrucomicrobiales bacterium; assembly: GCA_041742015.1. GTDB lineage: Bacteria > Verrucomicrobiota > Verrucomicrobiia > Verrucomicrobiales > DEV007 > Arctic95D-9. The sequence continues at coordinate 9,345 of JBGSJM010000024.1, forward strand.
GAGACGCCACTGCTACGTCGAGATCGACCTATTTGATCACTCGTATTCGGGTTGGAACGGTGGTGTGCCCACCATCTTCACTGGCGCGAAGATAAAAAGTCCATTCCATTTCAGGCACCCACTTCGCCGCTGTGATCCAGAAACGTTGCTCATCGAGTCCCTCCGGGATCATCAACCCGCTCAAACCGATGTTATCCACATACAGTCCGTGAGGCAGATTCCGGCCCGATTCGTCTTTTCCGAAATTCACTATCCCTTTAAAATCGATGCGGTTCACCTTGACCAGGGCGGAGACGGTTTCTCCCGGGCGGATGGTCAGCTCAAACACTCCATCGGGACCAAATTTCCCACTGGGGCCATCCGGAAAAATCCCCACGGTTAATTTGGGAGCTTTGGAAAGGGCGAGTTCCGGCATGCCGGGCAGGGTTTTGGAGACGGTCTGGCCGCCGATTTCTCCGCTTGCGGTAAAAGTGATTTTTGCCAGGGTTTCAGCCGGCGGGACCACAGCGTCTGCAGCGGCGTGAACCGCCATGTAGGCCCGCCGCTGTCCTGCCTGAATGGTGACCGGGTTGGCCGAGAAACCAGGCGGCAAATCATGAGGCTGAATGTGGATATCGCCCTCAAACCCATCCAGCGGGGTGGCGGTGAATTCGATGTCTTGACCGCTACCGGGGCTGATTTTTAGCTTTGCGCCATTGTGAGCAACGGTGAAATCGGGATTCGCCGGGCGGACCGTCAGTTGATAAGTAAAACCCTCTCCGCCAAAACCACGCACATCCGAAACGCGAACCCGGTAGCTGCCATCTGCTGGAGCCGTGAAACTGAGCCGGGAATCGCTCCCCAGGACTCGCTCGCTGTCATCGTCATTCTCCCAAAAAAGTCGGTAGATGGGCAGTCCATTGGGGCTGGGTGTGGCGCCGGGAGCATAGGCTGCCACGATGTAACACGGACCACCCAGAGGATGTGAAAGCGGTGTCGTATCAAACCAGGTCTGGCGATTGCCAAAACCGGGATAAACCCGAAATCCAGAGTCAGGGCCGCGCGGGTAATGCCAGAGTTTCACCACCTCGCCATTGGCATAAAGATACTCGTTTAATTCCATCTCCTCCCAGTTGTGGACCCGGAAATCGTCGGAGGTATCGGAGTCTTTGCCCCGAAAAGTAAACCAGGATTCGCGCACGGCCTGGAGGACCAGTCTCTCGATCTTTTCACCCGAGGCGCTGAGGACTTCGATTTTGGAATCGAGCATCGATTTTGATTTCGTCGCGTTGATTTCCAGAATGATGGTTTCGTCTTTCTTTGCAGAAAAGAGATAGTCGTCAGTGTCGTTTGACTCACTGATTTTTCCCGAAACTTTGGCAGGCCAGTTGATCGGTGAAACCTCCGCATCACTTTCGGCGAATTCTTTTAAAGGGGCTGCACCAAGAGCGGACTGTACCCTGTTGGGTCGGGGATTGTACCCTGTTAAGTCTGGACTGTACCCTGTTAAGTCATCGAGTGTACAGGGTACAATCGAGCCGTCCATGCGTCCGGCGAGGAGGGTTTTGCCGGGTCCAAACTTGAGAGCGGAAACCAGATCGGGCTGATCGCCGATGGTTTTGACGAGGTTCAAATCGGGCAGGGACCAGATTTTGATAAAGCCATCTTCAGAAGTAGTGGCGAGCCATTTGCCATCGTTGGACATGGCCATTTCGTTGATTGCTTCTTCGTGGGCGAAGCGGCTATGGATCACGGGATTGATTTTCGGCGCGGTTTTTGAAACCAACTGCCAGAGCCGGATCTTTTTATCTCCGCCAACCGCGACGATGTGTTTGCCATCCGGCGTGAAGGTGATGCGGAATTGTTCGCCTTCCGGTTGGTTGAGGGTGTCGAGGCGTTCGCCGTCAGCGACCCGCCAGATTTTTCCAGTTTCATCTGCGCTGGCACTGGCAAGCAGGGTACTGTCGGGCGAAAAGGCGAGATCAAAAATGGCACCGTTGTGGCCGGCGATTTTGCGAACTAAAGCGCCAGTGGTGGCGTCCCAGAGATGAATCGCGCGATCATAACCGGCGGTGGCAATGAATTTGCCGTCGGGCGAAAATTCGGCATCATAAAGAATGTCGCGATGGGTGCCTTCCCCGATCTTGAGGAGTTCTTTTCCCGTCGCAACCTCGTGAATCGTGGCCAGGCCGCGCAGTCCAGTGGTGCCGGAGGCGATGATGATCTTCTGGCCATCACCAGAAAAATGAATGGCGTTGACCTTGCCCTCGGATTTAATAATGAGGTCACCGATTTCGACCCGGCCATAACGACCAATGGCGGAAAGTTTGCCATCCGGCGAAAAAGCTAGCGCCGTGACAGGTTTGGCATTTTTGTCACTGCCTGCGATGCTGGGAACATTTAGAGTCGAAAGGATCGAGAGATCTTTCTCCGGGGCGGGGCCTTTGGCTCCCTGTTCGACCCATGCGGACAGGATAGCAATGTCTTCGCTGGAGAGTTGTGGCTCCTTTTTCGGCGGCATGGCTGGTTTGGCCTGGTGCAGAATGGTGGCGAGAAAATAGGAATCTTCGGGTTTGCCCGGGGTGATGATGGGTTTCCCGGATTCACCGCCTTTCATGAGCGATGCAAAGGTTTCGATAGAGAATTCACCTTCATACTCCGTCTCATTGTGGCAGCCACCGCAGTAGTCGCGCAGGATCGGAGTGACGTCTTTGTGATAGTCAATTTCAGCTCCGTAAAGACTCAACATGGAGGCCGCAATACATACAGTGATATATCTTTTCATATCGATCAATGTTGGAAGAGGAATTCACGGGAAGTCAGCAGAGCCCAGAGCAGATCTTCCACCGAGGTAGCTAGATTTTCATCAAACAGAGCGAGAAATTTATCTTTCTCCGAATTGGTAGGTGGTCGCGAAAGACAGATCAGGTAGGCATTTTCGATGATCTGGCTGGGGCTGCCCTCTGTTTTGATCAGGGTATCAACCAGACCGTCTTTTCGACTCAGGTTTTTGTTGAGGGTTTCGCCGTTGGACAGGTGCAGTACCTGAACCATGCTGGGTTGATCGGACCGCCCGCATTCGCAGGTGATTTCGCGGGTGTTGCGGCCAAAGACCTTCAGAAAGTAGGATTCCACGGCGGAATCATATAGCTCAAGAGAGCGGGTCCCTTTTTCGTAGATTTTGACATCCGCTTTGCTGCCATCACTTAGGACAATTTTGTCAAAAGCCGGAGTAGTTAGAGTGATGTCATTGATCGCATCATGAAGGACTTCGGCCATGAGACGTCTCGGGTAGTAGCGGGAGAGGTAGCGGGTGTCAGCCTTGTTTTCCGGGATGGTTTCGCTGGAGCGCTGGTAGGTTTCGCTTTCAAGAATGGTTTTCATGAGCACCTTCAGATCGAAGCGATTTTTGACCAGACTATCAGCGAGAGCCGCAAGGAGCGGTTCATTGCTGGCCGGGTTTGACACCCGCAGATCATCGACTGGATCAACCAATCCGGGACCAAAAAAGGCGGCCCAAATCCGGTTGGTAATGGCGCGGGAGAATCCGCTATTCTCCGGAGACGTCAGCCAGTCAGCGAGGTGGTTGCGACGATCACCGGTTTCGTCAGCCGGGATCGGCGTGCCGTCCAGCGGGGCCGGTGGCTGGGGTTTTCCGGTACGCGGTTGAATAAGGTCGCCCTGGGGCTCCACATACAGGGTGCGGATTCCGTCCCCGTTTCGGGTGTCCCCGCCCCAACCCTTTGCCCGGACCCGGGAGAAGAGGTTTGCAAAGGAGTAGTATTGATCGTTTGTCCATTTTTCGAGGGGATGGTTGTGGCATTTGGCGCAATTGATGGATAGGGAAAGAAACGCCTGGCTCACATTTTCAGCCATGTTTTCCGGGTCCTGATGGATCGCATAGAAATTGGTGGCACCGTTTTCTTTACTTCCACCCCGCGCAACGATTAATTCGCGGGTAAACTGATCCCACGGAGTGTTTTTCTCGACATTGCTCCGGATCCAGTCGTAGTAGGATTTCACGGCATCGGGACGAAGTAGTTTTCCGCTGACGAGAAATATATCAGAAAAACGATAGGTCCAGTAGTCAACAAAAGCATCGCGCTTTAAAAGATCATCTATCAGGCGAGTACGTTTATCGGGCGTCTGATCTTCTACAAAGGCGAGCACCTCGGCGGGTTTAGGCAACATGCCGATGGTATCGAGATAGACCCGGCGGACAAACTCCAGATCGGTAGTGCGCCGCGAAGGCTTTAGGTTTAATTGCTGTAGTTGGGTGAGGACAAGATCGTCGATAAAGTTTTTCCTCGGTGCTTGGGTAAAGGTGTCTGTAGGCAGGTCATTGCGGAAGGGAACGGTTACCTTGGCCAGCACAATCTGGCTGGAAAACCAGGCGGTGATTGAGCCCTCGCCATGGCCGATGATTTCGACAGCACCATTTTTATCAACCGAGGCGATGGTTTCATCCGTGGATGTGAATTTGGTCCATTGGGTGACATCCTCGACTGTGCCATTGTTGTAGTGGGCGCGGACGATGATTTGTTGTTTATCCCCGGTTTTGAGGAGCGACTGCTGCGGCAGGATTTCGAGATGATCGAGCCTGGCCTCCGCTTCGCTGGGAGGGGCCGCCCCAGCAGCAATCCACTCCGCGATGACCCGGTAGTCGAGGGAGCGGGTATCGAGCTGTTTGCCGCCTTTGTGGGGAACCGCCATGGTTGGTTTTGTCAGGATCAGGCTGCGGGCCGGATCTTCGGTTTCGACGCGGCGTCCCTGCATTTCGCGGGTCATCGTGAAAAAATCACCCGCCGGGTCGTAGCCATTCAGGCTGAGGCGGAATCCACCTTTGCCATCAATGGCTCCATGGCAGCCGCCGGTATTGCAATTGTTCTTCGAAAAAACCGGGAGGACGTGATTTGAGAAACTCCAGGCAAATCCTTTGTCGTAGTCTTTGATTTCCCCCGGAAGATCGGTGGCGTGCCCGGAAAGTGTGCTTATAAAAGCGAGGTAGAGAGAAAGGCAAATGTGTTTCATGAGATAAATGCCTAGAAAAGTTCGTGGATGGGGTCGTGGCCGATGTCGACCAGGGGAAAGGGACGTCCGCCCGGTCCGGGAAGATGCCCGGCGTGGTCGATGCCGAGTCCTTTGAAGATCGTCGCCACCAGGTCGGGCGGAGCCACCGGGCGGTCTGCGGGCGCGCCGCCGATGGGATCACTTTTCCCGACGACCCTGCCACCTTTTATCCCACCACCGGCAAATGAACAGGTAAAACACTGCGGCCAGTGGTCGCGGCCCCCGGCGGGGTTGATTTTCGGCGTCCGCCCAAATTCGGCCAGCCCGGCAACCATGGTGGTTTCGAGCATGCCGCGCTGTTCCAAATCCTCCAGCAGCGCCGAATAAGCCCGGTCATACATCGGGGCGACTTCGTCTTTCATTTGTTGGACGGAGATAAAGGGTTTGGAGCCGTGGATGTCCCAGGACAGTTCATTGAAAACGGTGAGGAAGGTGTTGACCGTCACAAAACGGACCCCATTTTCCACGAGGCGTCTCGCCAGGAGCAGGCACTGTCCAACCCGGTTCATCCCGTATCGTTCGCGGGTGGCTGTGGTTTCCTTCGACAGGTCAAAGGCAGAGCGGGCCTGTTCGCTGGTCATGAGGCGAAAGGCGGAGTGAAAATTTTCATCGAGCAGGCGGGCGTCCTCGCTTTCCTCAAAACCTTTTACCGCGTCGTCGATGATTTCCCGCATTTGCCTGCGGCGATCCAGGCGGGCGGCACCGATCTGGTCGGGCGGCAGGAGATCCGGTACTTTGAAATTCGGTTTTGAGGGATCAGCCATTAGCGCAAACGGATCCTGGGCTTTACCGAGAAATCCCCCGGCCTGGCCATTGGGCAGGTTACCGCCGCCCCGACCCATGAGTTCGGGCAGAACCACAAAAGACGGCAGATCACCGCGCCGCCCCAGGAGATGACTGGCCACCGCTCCGATATGCGGGGTCTCTACGCCCCCGGTGAAGCGGCGCCCGGTTTGCATGATTTGCCAGCCGGCATCGTGCACGGCAGCGCCCTCGTGGTGGCAGGATCTAACCAGAGAAAATTTATCAGCGACTTTGGCGTGAAAGGGCAGGATTTCCGAGACATCGATATCCACGGATTTGGTCCGGATCGGTTTAAACGGTCCCCGAATTTCTGAAGGAGCATCCGGCTTCATGTCCCAGAGGTCCATGTTGCTGGGGCCCCCGAGGTTAAAAATCATGATGCAGGATTTTTCATCATTGCCGCTTTTCACCATGCCGCGTTCCTTGGCTGCAAGGTATTGCGGGAGGGAGAGACCAATGGGTCCCAGGGCACCGATCGTGAGAAATTCGCGTCTGGATCGACCTCTGCCGCAAATGGGTGCGTTTCCTTCAGTTAAAAAATCAAACATAGTAAAAATAGAGTCTTCGCGATACGTGTTTGGGTCTTGTAAGTTTGAGGTTTTTTTTGGTATGTTTCGATCATGACGATTGAAGCGGCGCGGGATTACCAAAAGCGATTTTTCGAGCAGAATCCCACTATTTTCGGGATCATCGCGATGATGAGCCACGTTCCCGGGCTTTGTGTTTATGTCAAAAATTTGGAGAGCCGCTACGTTTTTAACAACAGCGCCCATCGGGTCAACTACAACCGAATCAGTTGGAATGAACTCATTGGGAAGCGGGCCAGCGATTTTTTCCCGCCGCTGCTGGGGGAAGCTTACGAAGCCAACGACCGCAAGGTGTTTGAAACCGGTCAGCCGATTGAAAACGAAAGATGGCTGGTCCCGACGATTCGGGGAACGCCGCACTGGTTTGTGTCCAATAAAACCCCGCTGTTTTCGCTAAAAAATGAGTTGATTGGTCTGCTGGGGATCCTATCCCCCATCGCCACCCCGGAGGATCAATTGATTCACTTCGGCGAACTCAAAAAAGTCCTGGAATATATTGATACCCATTACGTGGACGAGCTGACTGCGGAAAATCTGGCGGAACTGGCCGGGCTTTCGATCCCGCAATTTAACCGGCGGTTCCGGCAGATTCTGCGCCTTTCACCGATGGAATATGTCTTTTCGCTGAGGATTCAACGAGCCCAGGTGCTGCTTTCCACCACCCGGCGATCAATCGGTGACATCGCCGCCGCAACTGGTTTTTACGATCAAAGCCACTTCACGAAGCGCTTCAAGGAAATCACCGGCATCACCCCGCTGGCGTATCGGAAAGAATATTTTTCCATTTTGTAAACTTCGGTGTGGCCCCGACGTCGAAACCGCGTGCGGTTTTGGCTCCGGCGTGACGCCCACGTCGAAACCGC
>JBGSJM010000025.1:0-3880 GCA_041742015.1 Verrucomicrobiales bacterium
TTCTCCTCTCAAACGTGGCTGCCTCATGTTTGGATAGACAGTGTTATTAAAATCACATTCGAGCAAGCGGAAATTCACTAAAATTTGTCTTTCGCGGCCTGCGTATTTGATTGTCAAAGTTTGTTGATATTTAGATGTTGACTGCAAATACTTTGTCTGTCCCCACTTTACCCACTTGTCCCCACTTTACCCACTTTACCACTCTAGTAGAGGGGTTCATAGCCGAGAAGCTTCCCAAACTTCGTATTTTAAAGCGGTTGGCACGCAACGCGCTATGGTTGGCTGGTATCGTTCAGTTCCCTTGTTCAGGCGATTTCGATATCGCTGCCAAAGATAGATGCGAAATCGTCCGGTTCCGGCATGTCATCGCTGAAACGGATGACGTTGTAGTCAACCTCGACCCCAGCGCTCTCCAGAGCCCATCGAGCTTTCTGAGACACGATAACCAACCGATTACCTCGGTATTCGTCTTCCAACCATCCGACTTTTTCATGCGATAAAGCGAAATCAAAGGGCTGCATGGCATTCACCTTTTGGTTATCAAATACAACTTCCTCCGGTTCATAACAGCCGTCCACGTAGAATGTTTTGCGATCTTTAGTTTCAATGGCTTGTTCTGCTGGAGGCATAGTGCGATCCGACGTAATTTCCCAGTACTGTCTTTTCGCCTCTTGTGGGTTGTCCCACTCTAACGGTGTGAATTTGAGACCTTCCAAGCCCATACCTTCGATCTTTGCCCGAATTTCCTCAGAAACAAAGTAGTTCATTTGATTGATGCTGCCGTAGGATTGCTGCCAACCCAGCCCTGAATCGAATCCAAAATTCCCAGTTTGGCAAATCCATCGCTCTCCATTCCGGCCAACATAATCACACAGAGGCCCAATCGAGAGTGGGAGATACAAAAGCTCGGCTTTATCAAGGTCTTCTTTTGAATACTGTCTTGTAATTCGAACGTCAAAACCTTTTCCTTCACTCCAAAAATCGGGACGCAAATTAACCTTGTTCAACAACCGAAACAAGGGCGACAGACCGGGGTTTTTTAGGTTTGTAACTATGTGGAGAGAATTCCGTATCTGGTCCACACTCACCCGAGTTAGGTGAAATTCTTTAACAATTTCTAAAGCCTCTCGAAATAACCGTTCAGAGACGCCAAGAGGATCTATTTTACAGCGCTGCTCGCTTTCTGACGGATCGGTCGATTTAAGCAGGTAAATTGAAAAACGAATGAATTTTTCCATAAAAATAAATACTAAAGTATACCCTCCCACTCGGTCTTCCAGCTACTCCCCATTTCTCTTTTAATCCAATCGCGAGTAACCGGCCAAAGATTGAGGTGACCATAACGTTGATCAGAGTACAAGTCCTTCAGGGAATTGAGCAACCGAAGCTGATCTCCAGAGCCCAAGGGCTGACCTTTCGGAAGACCAAGATCATCAAAGATCTTCCCAATGTTTTGCGCGATACCATCAGGATCAACGCCGTCCCCCGTGTTTTGATGAAACACCGGATCCCGGCCAAATTTTTCCTTGTAGTGAGCCAACTCTTCGTCAGTGAAATCACTCCTTCGTCTGGGCAAATTGATTGACGGAGAGTCATCTGCAACCCTGTCGAGCCCCAAAGCTTTGGAAATTCGTCTTTCGCACAAGTGGTGAACTTCCCATTTGCCTGCGGCCCCCCATCTGGCTCTGCCGAGCGGAGCGTCCGTTCCGGCCTTTTGTTTGTTGTAAGACCAAATGACATCTGGATTCCCTCCTTTGTAAGCGGCCAATTCGTCAATTCCCGTCGCGTGCATGGCAAAGTTTGCTTTATAAGAATCAACTTTTGACGTGTGAAACGCTTCGTCGAGGATTCGAAACCTGTTTCCGTCTATTGGGATTCCCAGCTTGTCGGCAATTCGATAAGTCTTGGCGAAGAGTTCCTCGCAAAATGCATTCGAGAAATTATGTACCCACACGCCGGATCCCCCCACAAAGTAGGTATGGAAATCCTCTACCTCAAAATTGTAGGTCGTAAACGTCTCCCCGGGCGGAGCGTTCTGCCGCTGGTTACTCAACACATAAGCCGGAGTCTGCGCATTTCCATATATATGCAGCCGCATTCCCGGTTCCAGCTCGCCCATCGGAATCCAGCGCTCATCATCCGGCGACCAAAAAGGATGCGGTGCCGTGCCGCTGATGGTTTCATCAGCCGTTCCATCACCATCCCGGTCGATGCCCACATGGTGGAGCGTTTCAGGATGGGTGACGAATGTGGCGACGATTCGCTTCTTGGCCACCTCGCCAGTAACCTCGTTCCGAGCCCAGACGATTTCCCCAGCCCGCGCTGTCTCGATGGGCCGGTGATGCACCGTGTTATCGGCCAGGGTTGCTCCATGCACCAGGGTGCCCGCCACAAAGCACATCTTGGTGGTCATGATCTTCTGGATGAAGGTTGCGATCTTGGCAAACACAGTGCCGCCCTCAGTCGTTTTGGCAAATTTCCCCTGTGACATCTTGGTTAACGATTCCGCTTTTGACAGTTTGGTGATTTTCGTGGGAGCCCAGATTAACCCGATTATTTCACCTGCCAATTGACCCATAATTAACCCCTGTTTTTCTGGAGGTAAAGATTTAACTTCTTCACTGGCGTATGCCCACACTTCAGCGGCTTTCGCGTAACTTTCACCGTATTTTGCCGCCAACCGAATAATCGCTGCAATTTCCTCCACTTGAATGGCTTCTTCACTGTTCATGGCATTGAGTAGAATCACCCAATCGCTTCTCGTCTCCTCGTCGGCACCCACAAAACTTGCGGCCATCCCGGCCAACTCTTTGGCCTTTAATCTGGCAGGGGCCAGAGACTGCCAGTCGGCTTCCCATTGGGCTTTGACCGCTCCGCTCTCGTCCTTGAGGGCCGCTTTGAGATAAGAAGTGCCTTTTTCGCCGCCCCACTCGACTAAGCGCAGGGTGCCGCTGACAAGATCCACCCCACTTAAGATCAAACCGTTTCCAAATCCTTCATCAAACGTTTTCGGTTCTTCCTCCAAACTCTTTTTGAATTCATCAACCTTGCCCGTCACCGGGCTGAGCCAGCTCTTGTTAGCTCCGGGAAGAGTTGCCACGACCAATCCGGGGGACTGACCACTTTCATCACTAATATACAAACTTTCGTCACCAGTGGGTTGCCCATTTGCAGTTCGGGTAATGAAGCTCCGCTTCACCGGTTCCGTCGTTGGCGTCCAGGTTGATTCCGAGCCGCTGCTAAATCGCGAGGCATTGGGAAACTCCAGTTCCAAGGTTAAATCGTCTGGACCTGCTGTATTTTTTGCTTTGATTAGCATTTCGACACCTTTGTTCATCCGGAGGAGGCAGGGATGGAATGGACCCGGCTCGGAGCGTTCAATAAATTGGGTGTCGGAAATACTGTACTGGGGAGCGGACGTTGTCGTTTGCACAAAAGTGAATTCCAGGGAGTTTCCGCTGGTTTCGGTGAGGGTATATTGCTGGATGGTTTCTCCAGGACGGGAGATACTGACTGAGAATGAATCCGCTTCGGTGGAAGACCAATCCTGGAAATTTTCCGAATTGATTTGCACTGTGCTGGTTTGCCCGGATACATCAGACCACTCAAAGAAAAGGGAATCCACCTCGGTTTCTGTGGATTGATGAATTCCGGAGGCAGTGACTACCTGAGGCAAATCAGAGATAGTTGAAGAAAGAGGTTCCTCGAACTTCATTCCAAATAGAGTGGAGGAAGTGGTATTCGTTTGGGAATCCACCACAAAGGTGTGCAACGAATAACCTTCATTTCCGGTTTGACCTATCGCTAGGATTTTGGCGGTGTTTAAACCTTCGGTAGCGGTGGAAACGGTAATTTCTTGGGAGAAGGTTCCGGTGTAGTC
>JBGSJM010000026.1:0-28703 GCA_041742015.1 Verrucomicrobiales bacterium
TCCTGCTCGGTGCGGCTGATCGAGAATTCCCGGGCGAGCAGTTCCGCAGTCTGGCCCATGTTCATCTCCGAAACTGGGTCGGAAAGGCCCAGTTGCAAACTGATCACCGGGGCAAAATCAGCGGGCCGAAACTTGCTGATCGCCCCGAGCTTTTGTCCGAGGGTTTTGGCCTTGGAGAGAGCCCCGAATTTTGCGGCAGTGTGATGCGGATAGAGAAGTGGTATCCGCGACATGCTCTCGGTCCCGCCGACAAGGTAAACTTCGCCACGCCCGGCGAGGATCCGATCTGCTGCCGTGGTCATGGCTTCCAGGCCGGAGGCGCAGTTCCGGTGCACGGTAAAGGCGGGTTTTGATTCGGGAATCCCGGCGCGCAGGGCGATGACCCGAGCAATATTCGCCGAATCAGCGGGCTGGGAAACACAGCCAAAGATCGTCTCATCAATCACCTCCGGATCAATCCCCAGTCGAGTTAAGAGCCCCTGGACCGCGAGCCGACCGAGTTCAACCGCATCCACCTCCGCGAGGTCTGTGCCCATTTTGGCAAACGGGGTCCGGACGCCATCTATGATCACAATTTCTTTGCTCATTTCTCAGTAAAATTTCGGACTAAACAGGGTACAGTCGGTGACCTAACAGGGTACCATGCCAGATTTAACAGGCTACCATGCGAGCCAGGGCTCAGTGCCCAACTGGCAAAGGATACGCCAGTAGGATAAGAGATAATGGAGCGGTTGTCTCGCGCTTTCGGCGATAAAAAAAGGTTCCCGCCGAATTGAGACGGGAACCCCGAATGATGATCGGTTTGATTAGACCTGAGTCTCAGCAACTCCGGGAATCCGCAACGGGCGAATGGGGAGTTCACCGTTGATGTCGATTTGGTCAGGGACGAGTTTTTCCGTGCTGTTTTTGATTTCGTCCCAGGTGATCCGTTTGCCGGTGTAACACGAGTTGCGACCGAGGATCGCCATGGTTGTGGAGTGGGCGACCCAGGCGGCATCGTCCTTGCGAGTGCCTGCGCGAATGGCAGCGAAAAACTCTTCGTGCTCGACGTCGTACATATTTTTCTCACCGGTGCGGGGCTTTCTCCATTTCCAGGCTTTTTCGCCAGTGATCTCTGCGGAACTGGGGCCGAATTTGGCGACGCCTTTGGTGCCGACAATATGATCTCCCACGTAGTTGTAGGAGTCCAGGAACTGCCGCCACTCAACATGGGCGAGCACGTCGTTCGGGTATTCATAGGTCACACTGAAGTGATCGTAAATGTTGCCATTTTGGTTGGGGCGCTGCCGTCCGCCGCTGCCAAAGGCGGCAATGGGATCTACATCTTTCATCGCCCAGGCGACGCGGTCGACGTTGTGGCAGCCTTGTTCGACGAGGCCGTCCCCACCGAGCCAAGTGAAGTTATACCAGTTCTTGATCTGCCATTCGGTGTCACTCATCCCGTCGGGACGTTGATCCGGTGAGGGCATGGCTTTCACGGGAGTGGCGTAGTATTGTGAGTGAATGCTCAAAATGTCGCCGATGTCGCCGTTTTGAATTCTCTCGAACAGAGCCCGGCCCTCCACGCTGTAGCGATAGCAGAAACCGCATAGAACGGAGAGGTTTTTTTCCTTGGCTAGTTTGGCGGTCTCGGTAAAATGATTGACCCCGGCCACATCGGTCGCGCAGGGTTTTTCAACAAAAGAGTGAAGCCCGCGATCTACCGCCGCTTTAAAATGCTGGGGACGAAAACCTGGAGGGGTAGTCAAGAGAACCACATCAATCCCTGAATCCATCACTTTTTCAAAAGAATCAAGGCCATCAAAGATGCGACTGTCGAGACCTTCTGCCAGTTTTGCTTTGGTGGAGTCGTATTTCCTGACCATCTCCAGCTTCTTTTCCGCTTCGGAGCGATAAAGATCGCCCATGGCGTAAAGCTCCACATTGTCATCGGCCTTGAGAGCGTTCATCATCGCACCGCCCCCGCGGCCACCGCAACCGACCACGCCGATCTTCAACTTTTTGTCATTGGGTGCTCCAAATGTCACTGAAGGAAAACCAACGGCGACTCCGGAAGCAGCGGCAAGTACCCCGCCAGATTTGATAAAGGAACGACGACTTTGGTCGGAGACTCTTGGTTTTTTTTCTGTTTCACTCATGTATTTTCTGGAAAAAAGTTTAATTGGCAGTTGGTTCGAAAAATTTCAGTAGCTTCGACTTTCCACCACGTTACAGAAACTGTCAAAATGCGATCAGGACGTGATTTCGTCGGTGGATGTTCGCGCTCTAACATTATTTCCAATTTATGGATTTTTGGTTCATCTTCAAGAAAGTCATCTCGATCGGATTAACTCCCGTTTCCATTACGTTGGAACTGATCGTGCTCGGAGTGATTTTGCTCGGATTTTCCCGAAGAACTTCGAGGGCAAAGCCTGAGCCGAAGTGGTTATTGTTCAAAGGAATCAGTGGGGATCTGGGAGGTGCTCTGATCTGGGCGGGAGTTCTTTTCCTCTACCTTTGCTCAATCGAGCCGGTGGCGGGCTATTTGAGCCGGGTCTTGGAAAAAAAATACCCGCCGCTGACCGAGGTCCCCATCACCCCGGAATTCATCGTTGTCCTGCCGGGAGGGCATCGCTTTGGGGAGGGGAAACCGGCGGATTCTCAAATCCAGCGCAAGACTTTTGTCCGCCTCAGCAAGGGCGTGGAGTATTGGCGGCAGTTCCCCGACTCCACCCTGGTTTTCTCCGGCCTGCCCTATGAGGTGGAACCGATGCGGGATATCGCTGTGAAAATGGGAGTGGCGGCGGACAAGATTTTTCTGGAAACCGAGGCGCGGGACACCAAGGATCACCCACGGTATTTGAAGAGCCTCTTGACTGGGAGTCCCTTTCTGCTGGTGACATCGGGCAATCACATGCCGCGTTCAGCGGCCTTGTTTGAAGGGCAGGGGCTCACTCCCACTCCGGCGGCAACCGACTTTCACTATTCCAATATGCCATTTTTCGCTGCAAAATTGATTCCGCAGGAAAGATACCTCGTGGCGACGGAGGAGGCTTTTCACGAATTTTTCGGAATGGGCTGGGCAGCGATGCGCAAGCAGATCAGTGACCGGAACGAGGCACGCGTCGCCCCTGAAAAACCCTAAAAGCGGTGACCATTTTCACATCCCCGTTTTTTCCCGAAACCAATCCACCCATTCCGGGTGCTCCAGGTTTACGGCGTACCAGAGACCTGCACCCAGACCAAACAAGACAAAAAAGAGAGGCACCACTGAGTAGATCGTCCCGTGGGTAATGGCCATTCCTGGTGTCAGAGCGGTGACCAGTAAAACGGCCCAAAACAGCACCGGGTCATCGGACCGGATTATTTTGTATAGACAGACTACGATGACACTAGCGAGGATCACCCCGTAAAAGGGCGCGGCTCCAAGGTAGTGAATTAGAATCAGCGGCCAGAGTATAAAATTGAGGATCTCAGTCCCATCAAAGGTAAAGGCGTTACCTAAAGCCGGGCCAGGATTCGTAAAATCGCTCCAGTCGGAAAAAATAGCACAAAGCTGGCTCAGGAAATTTCCAAACCATCCCGCTACGAAGCAAATTATGACCCGCCCGATCAGCGAAGAACCGGTCGAGAACAAATTGGTAATTGGATCAATGGATGGAGGCATGGCCGAACGCGTAAATTAGCTCTTTCTCCGGGCTTTGCAGTAGGTTCTGGAGTCAGCCACTGATTTCAGATCGTCGAGGTCGACATCGTTTGCACTGGTGTGGACGCCCCAGTTAAAGACTTTTTCGAAAGGTGGGAGCCAAGGTTCGTGCTTGATCATTTCCATAAAAAACACCTCGTGCTCTTTTTCTTTCACCCCCATTTCATAGAGGATTTCATCGTGGTCCGTGATTCCCAATTCGTGGAACATCTGCATCATCATAAAATACTCACAGACATTGCCGCTCTCCAGTTTCCCGGCGAAAAAGTAGGGCATAAATCGGCCAATGAAATAGCAACTGAGTCCGATCACTTTGCCGATGACGTAGAACTTCAGCTCATACCATTTGGAGGCGGGGATCTCGTATCGCTCCATCAGAGTCTTCATCTCGCTGCGATGAGTCCACTCATCCTGCTCGATCTCATTGACACGCGCTCGTTCCCTGGGGTGGGACCGGAGCGAACCGGCATGGCCAATATACGCAAAGGAAGCCGCCCGCTCTGCGGAGTAGGCGGTTTGGATCAAATTGGCAAGCGCGGGATGATCGAATTTCACAAAAACAACATACGCTCAATGGAATACCGAAGAGATGCGCCCAGGGTTAATCCTTTTTCACAAACTCAGCCTTTAATTTGATCTGGCCCATGCCATCCACCCGGCAATCGATATTGTGACCATCGTGGCTGTCAACCAATCGGATATTCTTGATCTTGGTCCCAATTTTCAAGGTGAGTCCGGAACCTTTGACCTTTAGATCCTTGATCAATTTCACCGAGTCCCCGCTCTGCAACACATTTCCGTGGGCATCTTTGACGGTTTCGGCGCTGTTGGCGTCATTTTCGGATGGAGCATCGTTTGGATTCCATTCGTGCCCGCAATCCGGGCAAGTCAGGAGAGGGCCGCTTTGGTAAGTGTATTCTGAAGCGCAGGCAGGGCAAGGTGGGTGATCATTCATGTTAAAATTAACTTAAACGGGTCTGTGTAGAAGGCCAACGATGAATTTTCGCAGACCTTTCAGGCACTTTGTTTTTTTGTTCGGTATCAGCACAAATCCTCAAGAAAAAACTGCATCTTCACATTCCAATTCGTCCGATAAGGATCAATACCTGGCTGAAGTTCAACATCAAAAAGCTGCGGTCCCGAACCCATCCCGGGAGGGACTGCAGATCTAGTAGGGGTAGGCGCACATCGTGACGATGGCGGATCGGGTCGCGACGAAATCAGGAGGCGATCAGAGAGTCATCCTTCGTAATTGAACAAATCACTCAACTGATAAACCTGTCCCCCAGCCTGTTGTTTTTCAAGGTGATTCAGGGCGGTGAGGATTTTTTTCTGAATATTTAGGGATAGTTTGCGACCTTTGCGTCCCTTCTGTACCTGTTTGTGGGTCAACTGCTCGGTGCTGGCCTCGACCAGGGCGCTATTGGGAAGGTTTTTTTGATTGAGGATGGCATCCAGAGGCTGGAGTCCGTCCTCTCGTTCATTTTTGTCAGTCATGGTTCGATTTTGGATTTGTTTTGTCTGATTGCTTCGCTATAGCTTGGATCAGATTATGACAACTCGTATTTTACTGACCACCACCAGTTATCAGGACACTCCTGGACCTCACCACGACCTACTCGACTCACAAGGCTTTGAGGTGGTGCGGGAGCGGGGGCCTCTACCGGAATCGAGAATGCTGGAACTGGCTGGTGAATTTGATGCTTTTTTGTGTGGAGACGATGCCATCACCCAGGCGGTTATTGAAAAGTCACTGCCCCGGTTAAAAGTCATCAGCAAATACGGGATCGGGCTGGACAAAATCGACGTCGCCTTCGCTACTTCCAAAAAACTTCCCGTCTTGAACACGCCCGGGGTCAACCATACCACCGTGGCCGAGCACACGTTTGGTCTTCTCATTTGTATTGCCAAACGCCTCATTGAGGTCTGCGGCGCAGCCCGGCAGGGCGAGTGGAAGCGTGTCACCGGCCACGAAATCATGGGCCGGACCATGGGAATTATTGGGCTGGGTCGGATCGGCAAAGAGGTCGCCACCCGCGCCAAAGCATTTGGGATGCCAGTGATCGCCTTTGACCCGTATTGGGACGAAGCTTTTGCGGCGCAACACGGCATCTCCCGCTGTGGGACGATGGCTGAGGTTTTAAAATCCGCCGATGTCATCAGCCTGCACTGTTTCCTCGATGACAACACCCGCAACATGATCAATGCCCAAAGCCTGTCGGAAATGCGCCAGGGAGCCATCGTCCTCAACTGCGCCCGGGGTGAGTTGGTCAACACCACCGATATGGTTGCAGCCCTAAATTCTGGCCAGATCGGCGGATATGGAACTGACGTCCTCGATGAAGAACCTCCACCCTCAAACCACCCGCTTTTGACAGCAAAAAACTGTGTCGTTAGCAGCCACATCGGTTCCCGAACCTATGAAAGCGTGGTACGCCAGGCGCTGCGGGCCACTCACAATCTGCTCAACTTCATGAAGGGCGATCCAGACTACATCCAAGCCAACAAGTTTTAATTTAGTAACCAACCACGATCATGTTAAACATCAAATCATCCAATGACGTTGTCTACGACTGCGTGTCGATGGGAGAAATCATGTTGCGCCTCGATCCGGGAGACGGCCGGGTTCATACCGCCAGACAGTTTGCGGCATGGGAAGGCGGGGGCGAATACAATGTAACCCGCGGCCTGCGTCGTTGTTTTGGGCTGCGCACCGCAGTGGTTACGGCCTTTGCCGACAACCCGGTGGGCCGTCTCATCGAGGATTTTATCTTGCAGGGTGGAGTTGATACCCAGTTTGTTAACTGGAAACCCTACGATGGAATTGGTCGCGAAGTCCGGAATGGGTTAAATTTCACCGAGCGGGGCTTTGGAATTCGCGGAGCGGTCGGCTGCCCAGACCGGGCCAATACCGCGGCAAGTCAAATGAAGCCAGGAGATTATGACTGGGATGATATTTTCGGCAAAAAAGGTGCCCGCTGGTTTCATACCGGGGGCATTTTCGCCGCCCTGAGTGAATCAACCGCTGAACTCACCATCGAAGCCTGCAAAGCCGCCAAAAAACACGGCACCATCGTGAGCTATGATTTGAACTATCGCCCGTCCCTCTGGAAAACCATCGGGGGACTAAAAAAAGCCCAGCAAGTTAACCGCGAGATCGCCAAGTATGTCGATGTCATGATCGGAAACGAAGAAGACTTCACCGCCAGTCTCGGGTTTGCCGTTGAAGGGGTCGATGAGAACGTTCGCGGCATTGAAATTGAATCCTTTAAGAAAATGATTGGGAAAGCCCTCCAAGAATTTCCGAATTTCCAGGTTACGGCGACAACCCTGCGCGAAGTCCACACCGCCACCGTCAACGACTGGGACGCGATTTGCTGGCACGCAGGCGAATTTTACCAGGCCAACAGTTACCCCAATTTGGAGATCTTTGACCGGGTCGGAGGCGGCGACAGTTTTGCGTCCGGTTTGATTTACGGATTCCTGAAACACAATGACCCAGCCAAAGCAATCAACTATGGTGCAGCTCACGGAGCCCTCGCCATGACCACTCCGGGAGATACCAGCATGGCATCTCTCAGCGAAGTGGAAAAAGTGATGAGCGGCGGCGGTGCCCGTGTGATTCGCTAAGTGACATAAGCGGCTCTTACTCCGTAGAGGAATCCGTAAGGATTTCTCAAGCGAAAAAGCAGCCGCTAACGTGCCCACTCAGGGACTGAGTCGCTCAATTTCCCAGGCGTTTTTGTGATCCTTGGTGTAGACGAACCGGTCGTGTAATCGACCGGGAGCCCCCTGCCAGAATTCGATGCTACCGGGCAGCACCCGGTAGCCACCCCAGAATTCGGGGATCGGCACACAATTGTGAGCCCCTGTATCCGGAAAGCGCTCTCGCATCTCCCGGTCACGGGTTTCCAGCCAATCGCGGTTTGGAATTACCTGGCTTTGTTGCGAAACCCACGCCCCAATACGGCTGTCGTAGGGTCGGCTAAAAAAATACGTCTCCGATTCCCCAAGACTCACCATCTCAACCCGACCGCGCACCATGACCTGGCGGGCCTGTTCTTTCCACAAAAAAAGAAGTGATGCTCCGGGATGGGCGATAATCTCTTTGGCTTTGCGGCTCTTGTAATTGGTGAAAAAAGTAAAGCCTCGTTCATCCAGTTCTTTGAGCAAAACCGTTCGACTTGATGGGATGTGATCAAGTCCAACGGTCGAAAGCGTCATCGCATTCGGCTCAAGAATTCCCGCAGTACGAGCCTCCTCAAACCAGGCTCGGAATTGCTTAAAAGGGTCGGGATCAAGATCTTTCCGACGAAAAGACTCGCTTTGGTAATCGGTGCGCATTCCTGCGATTGATGGATCAACGTTTTCTGCCATGACCTCAAAGATAAGATGAAAAATCCTCTTTTCCCAATACGAGATTCAGGGGAAATTCTCACATCCAATGGTGTGATTGTACCCTGTTGGATCGGCCATTGTACCCTGTCTGGTCACTTCTGTTTTTCACGCAAATCGGGTTTGGAAGCCATGGGTTTGTCTGCTTAATTTTCTGATATGATTAAATTCGTTTTTGCGGTCGCGTTTTTCCTGCTCTTTTCAAGCGCTCTCTGGAGCCGGGCGGATCAAGCGGTGTCGGGTTCCAAACCCAATATTATTTTCATCCTCGCGGATGACCTCGGTTATGGGGACCTGGGTTGCTTTGGCCAAAAAATCGTCAAAACCCCTCGGCTGGATCAAATGGCGGAGCAGGGTATGAAACTGACCCATTTCTATTCGGGATCAACCGTTTGTGCTCCTTCCCGAAGCGTTCTCATGACCGGGCAGGACGCGGGCCATACCTGGGTTCGAGGCAACGGTGGAGCGGAATCCCAAACCCTTCGGCCTCAGGACATCACTGTAGCTGAAAAACTCAAGGAGGCCGGATATGCCACAGCTCTTTGTGGCAAATGGGGCCTCGGGGAAGTGGGAACAACTGGCCACCCCAATGTTCAGGGCTTTGATTATTTTTTCGGATACCTCAACCAGCATCACGCTCATAATTTTTACCCGGAATTTATCATCAGGAATCAGGAAGTGGTTAAACTGCGCAATGTGACCGATCCCGCCTGGGTGAAGATGAGGGGCGGCGGACCGGATCACGGAGGGGGCTGGGCTTTGCCAGATGGTCGATTTGACTACGTCCCAGCCATGATAACGGAGGATGCCCTCAACTGGGTCGATAAACAGGCCAAAGCTGATCAGCCATTTTTTCTCTATTACGCCCTCAACATCCCCCATGCCAATAACGAAGCCACCCGTGGAACCGGAAACGGGCAGGAGATCCCTGACTATGGGATCTATGCTGACAAAGACTGGACCGACCCGAACAAGGGATTTGCAGCGATGAATTCGATGATGGATCACGATGTGGGACGAGTCCTTGACTTGCTGAAAAAGCACCAGATCGAGCAAAACACCCTGGTCATTTTCACCTCCGATAATGGGCACCACAAGGAAGGCGGGCATGATCCAGAATTTTTCGACTCCAATGGCCCTCTCCGCGGAATGAAGCGGGAACTAACTGAAGCCGGGATACGGGTGCCTACGATTGCCTGGTGGCCTGGAAAAATTCCGGCAGGTTCAGTTTCGGAGCACATCGCCCAATTTGCTGATTTCATGGCCACCGCCTGTGACCTTGCCGGAGTCGCAGTGCCAAGGAACACGCAGTCGATCAGCTTTGTTCCGACCCTGCTGGGAAAAGAATCTGAGCAAACCCGCCCGGAATTTCTCTACTGGGAGTTTTATGAAAAAGGAAGCAAACAGGCGGTCCGCTTTGGAAAGTGGAAGGCGATCCGGGCACCCATGTTCACCGGCCCGATTGAACTTTACGATCTCAGCCAGGATATCGGCGAAGCAGCCAATCTCGCCGCCCAGTTCCCAGAATTGGTCAAGCAGGCGGAGGGTTATCTAAATGCCGGACACGAAGAAAATCCGAATTGGAAAGTAAAACCTGATAAACCAAAAAACAAAAAGTAGCCATCCACTCCAAAAATGGTCGAAAAAATACCTTGACGAAACCAAGTGGTATTTTTTGCGAAATGCAAATTCTTTCTGAATATTTTTTCGAGGCGTTGAGTCTTACCCCCACAAAAGCTAACTCAACTTTCTTATGATAAATAACAAAACAAAATCAACCCTCGCCGCAATCACTATTTTAGGTTTAAGCCTCTTCACTTCAGATGCCTCAGCTCAACGTTATGGCAGCAACCGGGGAAGCAACAACTGTGACCGTCCCGTTTATCGAGACTATCTGCGTTCCGATATCTACGCCCTCGACCAAATCGCTGATCAAATGGCCCGTCAGTTCGCCAGAGAAAGTTGCGGTTGCCCAAACTCAGTTGCCTTCCTCAACGGCCTGCGTTCCTTCAACTGCACCACCCGCGACCTCGTCCGGGCCTACAACGGAAGCTGCAAAGTCACCTTTAACCGGGCCGCCTGTGCAGCCGATGACTCAATACTCCGGGTCGCCCAACTCAGCACTCGAGTGAGAGACCTGAGCTGTTCCATGAAAAGTTCATTGACTCAGTCCATCTCGCTGACCAAAAACATTCACCGCAATGCTCACACCTTTCAGCCTGCCGTCGGTTACACCAGCGTTCCCACCAACGGGTATTATCGCTCTGAACCACAGGATCCCTTCGCAAGCGTGTTGAATTCTCTGCTGAGAAGTGTGGCTAATCGCTAATTTCCTCCCCAAAAACTCCAAACCCCTCTACAAACCTAAACCCCAACCAGTCCGCTCCGGATAATCCGGAGCGGATTTTTTATTTCTCCGCTTTTGCAGTGACGGCAGATTCTGACTTGGCACCAGACTCATCGGGCTATATTCGTGATGAAATTCTCATGGAACGATTTATCCCAATTATTTTATTTTCGATTCTTAACACTCTGGCTTCCGCCTCTCAAAAACCAAACATTTTACTTATTCTGGCGGATGATTTGGGGTATTCGGACCTCGGTTGTTATGGAGGGGAAATCGCCACCCCAAATCTCGATTCGCTGGCGACTAACGGACTCAAATTCACCCATTTTTACAACACCGCCCGCTGCTGGCCAACCCGTGGGGCTCTGTTAACCGGATATTATGCCCAGCAAATCCGCCGGGACAATCTGCCCGGTGTCCCATCGGGAGGCAACCAGGGGATTCGCCCCACCTGGGCGCAGCTCGCCCCAAATCTCCTGAAAACCAGTGGTTATCGATCCTACCACACCGGCAAATGGCATATCGACGGTCAACCACTGGAAAATGGGTTTGATCACTCTTATTATCTGAAGGACCAGGGGCGCTTCTTCAATCCCACCCAACACAGCAAGGATGATAAGCCACTGCCGCCAGTCGAAAAAGGTGGAACCTTTTACGCCACCACCGCACTAGCGGATCATGCCATCGAAGTCCTTAGTGACCATGCCCAAAACCATGGAGAGGCCCCATTTTTCTATTACCTGGCTTTTGCGGCTCCCCATTTCCCGCTCCACGCACTGCCGGAAGATATAGCTTTATACGACCCGATTTACACCGATGGATGGGATTCGATCCAAAATCAACGCTGGCAAAAAATGAAAGAAATGAATCTGCTGGACAATACCATGGTGGCCACGCCTTCAACTTTCGAAAAGGACCTTGGCCCGCCCTACCATTTTCCGGATGACTTAAAGGCGCTCGGTGATAGCGAAGTCAATCTTCCCCTCCCCTGGGCGGACCTCACTCCCGCGCAAAAGCTCTTTCAAGCGAAAAAAATGGCCATCCATGCGGCCATGATCCACCGCATGGATATCGAGATCGGGCGGGTTTTTCAGCAAATCAAATCCATGAGCCAATGGGACAACACCCTGGTCCTCTTCCTTTCAGACAATGGTGCCAGTGCCGAAATCATGGTCCGGGACGACGGCCACGACCCCACTTTACCTCCTGGATCAGCCGGCACCTACCTTTGCCTGGGACCCGGATGGTCAACCGTCTGCAACACCCCATTCCGCCGCCACAAAACCTGGACCCACGAAGGCGGGATCTCCACTCCGCTCCTGGTATCCTGGCCGAAGGGAGGCATTGCCCGGGGCGAAGTCCGGCGCACCCCAGGTCACGTCATTGACATCGTCCCCACGCTACTGGAACTGGCTGGGGCCTCTCGGGACGCCAGTACTCCCGCAGCGCCGGGAAAATCCCTGGTCGAGGTGTTTGCTGCAGATAATACTGCACTGCACGATTCCCTCTGGTGGTTTCACGATGGTCACAAAGCCATTCAAATGGGCGAGTGGAAAGCCGTTTCACCACAGGGAGAACCCTGGGAACTCTATCACCTCGCCAGGGATCGCAGCGAATCCAACAACCTCGCTGCCACCCAACCGGAGAAACTCACTACCCTGACGGCTGAATGGAATCACCAGTTAGAAAATATTACCGCTCTGGCAACTGCTGATCAACCACCTGCTCGAAAAACACCCCGTAAAAGAAAGCCAAAACCTCAAACCAAAGACTGACGGGCTTGGAGTCTTGGAGCAACACTCCATTCCCATCTACTTCAGACTTTGCATCCAAGTCACCAAATCAACCAGCCCCTGCACGCCAACGACATTGGCCAAACCGGGCGGCATTAGACTTTGCTCCAGTGCCTCCTGAGATTTGATCTCTTTTTTGGCAATACTTTGCTGGGCTCCGCCGGGAAGTCTCACTTGAAGTTCAGTGTTCGTTTCACCAGTCGAGAATCCAACCAAACTGCTGCCGTCATTTTTGGTGATGTTTAGTCCGTGAAACCCGTGGGAAATCGCCGCACTGGGATAGAGAATCGCCTGGAACATACCTTCACGACTGAGCTTTTTGCCGATCTCACTCAAATCAGGACCAAACTCAATTCCCTTTCCTTTGACTTTGTGGCAGGTCGCACAGGTCGCCTGGATAAAAAGCGATTCTCCCTTGGCCGCATCCCCCTTCATGCTCACCAGTGCGGCGATATCGGGAAAACTATCAGCACCCGGTGCTTTGGGAACCGGGAGAATTTCGGCGGCTTCGCTCCGAACTTTTTGATCCGGACTGCGGGCCAGGGCCAACGCAGCAATATCTTTGAGCGATGGATCGAGTTTGCCTTCGCGGGCGGATTTAATCAAATCCCTACTGCTGTTTGAGCCGGTGGCCATGGCGTCGATCAAGACGGTCCGAAGCGCCAGAGGTGTGTCGTTTTTCAACAACAAAGGGAGTAGAATGCCGGAAACTGCCCGGTCATTGGTTCTGCCGATGGCGGTGGCGATCGCTGAAGTGCGATTCAGGTCGCTGGATTGCGACAACAGATCACGAGCTTTACCACCATTTTGAATCAACATTCCCGCAGCGGTGACAGCCTCTGGCGCGGAGGGATTTTTGGCGATGTAGTCGGCCAGTTCTTCCTCAAATCCCGTCAAATGAAGCCGCTCTGCGAGAGTCACGAATTCAGTCTTCCCGCGAACCGGGTCAAGTAGAGATTTGAGACGCTGGTTTCCTCCTTCCAGCTTTGTGATATCGTTTCGGCTGATCTTTCCAGCGGCGATCAGTGCCAGCTCGGCGTTTCCATCCATGAAAACTCTGGCGTAGGATTGCGCCCTAACCTCCGCAGGCTGGAAATCGAGCGCTCGAAGGAATTTGATCTCAGCACCTGATGTGTTGTGGGTCAGGATATCGGTGATCATCCCGGCTGATTTGGTTCCCCGCGACCGCCAGACGATGTCAGGGTGGATGTCACTACCTAGAGCAGCGAGGCGACTATCCCAGTAGAGATCAGCACCGATCCCAAGGGCCTCGAGATACCAGCGGTCTTTGCCGTCGTATTGTTTGGCGAGTTTGGCCCATGCCTGACTGGCACTTTCGCTATTCAAAAAACGCAGGGACAACGCGCATTCCTGGCGCACTCTCGGGCTCTTGTGGGGAAACAGGTGGTTCACAGCCGCGAGCAGGATCTCCGCATTGCCGCCCTGGCGAATCATGCGCAACCCAGCTACGGCGAGGTCGGGGTTGGTCCACTCAATGCACTCATTCAGCGGCGTGTTTTTGGTTTTCCACTGCACGCGGGCTTGTTCCCGGGGCGGGATACTTTTCTTGAGGTCTTCTGGCACACCCGCAAACGAAGTCCAACCCGAAAAACGGGTCGACATATTTGGGGAATTCAAAGCGGCATAGGCTCCGGCGACTGATTTCAGATTCGCTTCTTCTACGGTATATTTTACCGCTTTTCCTTTTGGGATCACCCGGAAAATCCGGCCTCTTTCGATATCCCTCATGCCATGGCCACCCACTCCCGGATCATACCAGTCGGCTACAAAAAGCGAGCCATCCGGCGCGACACAGACATCGCTGGGGCGAAACCAATTGTCAGTCTTTGACTTCAGGATATCGACAATTTCAGCTGTATAACCGGCACCATCCGACTTCACAGGATAGGCGCGGACCACATTGGGCCCGGCATCGCAGTGAATGACCTTACCTTGAAATACTTTCGGCAGCAAAACACCTTCGTAGACGCAGATCCCGGTAGGTGAGCCTGCGCCAGTCTGGAGGAGATTGGGTACCACCCCGGGATCGTTCAAATGCCAGTGGCGTTTAGGAATTTCCTCTTCCATCCCCGGGCGCGAATCCCGCCAGCCGGCTCCAGTGTTTTCGTCGTTGTAGCCGTAGTTGCCGTACTCCATCACGTAGTTGATGCGGACACCTTTATTTCCATCGTCGTCATTGTCTGATTGCCAGAGATTCCCGTAAGCATCAACACAGACTTCCCAGTTGTTTCTGAAATTCCAGCCCAACATTTCGACATTTTGGGTATCGAGATCGCAGCGAAACACCATGCCCTGCTGGTAGGGCCGTTTGGAATTGGTGCAGGGAACACCATGGATATCGGTAATTAAGTTACCCGCTGAATCGCAAAGTTGTTTACCGGCGTTTCCAAAGTTAAAATAGAGCCGCCCGTCGGGACCAAAGTGAACGGCGTGAATCCCATGGTCGTGTTGTTTACCACCGATTTTGGTAAACATCATTTCCTTACTTCCTTCATCAGCTTTGCCATCGCTATTCCTGTCGTATAGGGAAAAAATTTCTTCACCGGCAGAGATGATAACCCGGTCTCCCAATACACAAATCCCATGGGCGGAGTCAACGTCTTTTCCCTGGTAAAAGACCGTCGATTTATCAGCTTTGGCATCACCATCGGTGTCTTCCAGGATCATAATGCGGTCACCCTGATCTCGTTTCCCCTGATTGCTGCGATAGTTAACCACATCACAGACCCAGACCCGGCCTCTGGCATCAATATCAATCGAGCTTGGTGAAGCGATCATCGGCTCGCTGGCGAAAAGCTGGGCTTCCAATTCGGGATGAACTTCCAGTGACGGGAGCGCTTCTTCCGGGGTGCGATTGGTCACCGCATCCTTCGAGTTATGTTTCGGAGCAGTGCCCGGATTAACATTAAAGACCGAAAAAATCACTGAAGAGGTTTTACCATTCTGTTGGACGGTGCCACCATCATCCAGAGCGCCACGGGCCTTAAAGCGCTTCGCCCCAGCCGGCAGATCATAAGCAATCAGAGACGGAGCGTGGGTGCCGACGCCGTATTCGATTGCTTTATCGAGGACTTTCATTTGTCCCCCTTCAATATTTAGGTTTTTGCGGACCTTTCCCCAACCGGTGCTGGCTGCTTTCCAATCCAAATCAATCAGCCTTTTTTCCGATCCATCACCCATCACGAAGCGGGGCTCCGCCCAGTTTACCCAATCACACGACAATCCATCCACGTCGTCGACCCGGAGAAAAATCTCGGTTGATCCATCAGGAATGGCAACATCAATGGCAACGGCGTTGCCCACGGGATTAAATGCCCGGACCACGCCAGATTCGAACAACGGTTTGGCATTGGGATTGGCAGGTCCTACGACGGGTTTCCCCTCGGATTTGCGCCCCTGATCACCACCCCACTTGGCGGCGTTTTCGGTGAGATATTCCCGGGTGGGAGTTTCCGTTTCAATTCCGTTTTCCGGGATTTCGAGATTCGCACTCCAGGCAACACCATTTAGGACTGTTTTTCGGAAATTTGGGTCCTGCCAGTTCCAATGGTAATGAAGACCAGTAAAACCGAAACCGCGTCCGTCATTATAATCCTGCCCTCGTTGATAGGCCCAGGCGACATGCTGGGGTTCCCCGGCGGAAACTGATTTTCGAACCGCAGGATTTCCGGAATGCGGGCCATCTCCGCGAGACATCGTTTCCAGAGGAGCGATCGCCGAGAGGATTGGCGTGACACCATTCATATCCCCCTGGAAACGCATATGAAAATACCACTCGTCATCTGCTTTAAAAGGCGTGATCCCGCGGGCGGCAGGATGATCAGTTGGGAATGTTTTAAATTCCGCCACCCAATGTGGATTAACTGACCAGTTCATTTCAAAGTACCCACCCATCCAGGCCAGCATCCCTTTGGCACTGGGACCAATCGGAACCTCAACCGCATAGTGCAGGCAGGCTAGTCCGGCTCCGGTGCGCATCACTTTGTCAAAAGCCGGAACGTGGTTATTCACGACATGGCCGCCACCACCCGAACAAAAAATAATCACTGAGTCAGCATCTTTGAAAAACTCATCTTCATTTTCTGGCCATGGAATGGCATGACGGGCCTCAATATTGGCACTGGGATAGGTCTTTTTGAGCCACTCTTCGATCAGGTGATTGCCAGCCGAATATTCATGATTTCCAAAACCATGGGAAGTTTTGTGGCCGACAAAGCAGAGCACCGTTTTACCGTCATTCCTGATTCCGGCCGATACGGTGGCTTGCAAACCCAAAAACAACCAAATCGTAGCGACCCAGCATGACAGCGAAGAAAAATAATTCATAAGCGGGACTCTGCCAAACTCCAGTCCTCCCAGCAACACCCATCCGCTGGCCTTATTGCGGCAAAAAATTAGTGTTGTGTCAATTGACCGCCGCCACCTGGAGTAATTTCTGAAAAGGGAGACAGCTTTTTCTTCCCGGAACGGCTGGCATGGTCTGGTTTTTGTGAGTCAATGATCTGCCCGAACTTAATGTGGAGCTTTTATGCTCAACCACGGCGACAAATTTCCCAAACGATTTGGCGGCTAATCTAATCTTGCGAGCCGGTAAATCGATGAGAGAGAATTCACATGGGATTCGTTGATCCAAGGGAAGCAGTCGATTCAAAAACTGAACACCGATAGTAGCACAGTTGCCTTTCAATAGGTTGTATTCTACTACATCATGAATCCGTTCCCGGCAGGACTGGATCAAAATGATTTGCTCTTGATGAACTGACACAAAAGTAGATGTTACATCACAATGCCGCAAAGCCGTCTGGGTGGAGAGCCAGTCGTAATAGTTCTCCCGATAGGAGTGCAAAAAGAGAGGCTCACCAAAGGCGTCTTTTAACTTCGTTCTTTGATCGCTGTTCCATGGTGCCCGGAAATCGAAGATGATGTCCGAGTCAACTGAGCCGCCCCGTTTTCGAATGCCAAAAGAGAAATGTCCATGGTTGATGAAATCTTTCTCTGACCACTTCAAACTATTGATCATAAGTAGATAATTTGGACAAATCTCCAGTTTTTCGCCCATTCGCACATTCCACCAGGCATCTTCTGTCTTGCTTCCAGTGGAATGTCCCAACAGACGGCATCGCCCGATTCTGAAGAAATCTGCCCGAGACAAAGGGATGAACTCGCGCATACGAAATTTGACTTCAGCCTTAGTCTTAGATTCTGTTGAAAGGTAGTAATTCCATACCATGCCAAAGAAATGGTCACAGACCATTTTGTCTACTTCAGACCGCTCAATTTTTCGACAGGTGTTAAGGTAAAGCTTTCCCTGACTACGGGAAAATTCAATCTCCCCGACACGGTTTTCGCCTACTAGAATTACAATCTCTGGATTCCCAACAAGTCGCTCCAATACAGGTGGCCAGGAATAGCGATCACCCACTTTCTCTGCTTTCACCATAAAGACAGGGCCAAAAAAAATACTGAGTAGGCACCCGAATATTCGGGTTCGTAAATTCATCATGCTTGATAGTTAA
Organism: Verrucomicrobiales bacterium; assembly: GCA_041742015.1. Classification (GTDB taxonomy): domain Bacteria; phylum Verrucomicrobiota; class Verrucomicrobiia; order Verrucomicrobiales; family DEV007; genus Arctic95D-9. The sequence continues at coordinate 17,758 of JBGSJM010000026.1, forward strand.
CACAGCCTAACTAAAATAAATAGTTTCTCCAGTAAAATTTATTTTTTCCAGCATATATCGCTTTACCCACAATTATTTCAGAATTTCATTTAGTTCTAAAAATTGACTCGATTTCGTAATTTTCATTGATTCAGTCTGGAACGGCTGATAGATCATCAAACGTGGAAACACCAACAGCCAGCCTTGCAGTGATTGACCTTGTCATCATCGCTGTTTATTTGATCGGAACAGTCGCTTTGGGTTTGGCGATTGGATGGAAATTCAAATCGGGCAGAGATTTTTTTCTCGCAGGTCGGAGCCTGCCCTGGTGGGCAGTTGGCATGTCACTGGTAGCCAGCGATATTGGCGGAACAGATATCATTGGTGTGGGAGGGGCCGCTTACCGTCATGGAATTTCCGCAGCAAATTTCGAATGGATTGGCTGCGTTCCGGCCATGATTGTGGCCGCCTTTGTTTTTATTCCGGTCTTTTATCGTATGGGGATTTATACCATTCCCGAATTTATGGAAAAAAGATACAATTCCAAAGTGCGAATGGCTCTGGCAGTTTGCTGGCTGGCTTTTATGGCTTGTAATCTGGGGATCATGTTATTTGCCTCAGCCAAGATGCTAAACGTTCTTTTAGGCTGGTCATCAACCTACTCCATCCTGCTCACGGCATTTCTGGTTGGCATCTATACTTTTTCCGGAGGTTTAAAAGCCGTTGTCTATACCGACACCATACAATGCGCAGTGATGATATGCGGATGTCTGCTGGTTTTGATACTGGGCCTGAAAGATTTGGGAGGGTGGGAAAGTATGATGACCAAAATCAATAATTTGGGAGAACGCACCACTTATCATGACGACTTGATTATCCCGGCTGATCGCGATTCCCCATTTGTCTGGCCGGGAATTCTCTTTGGTCTCGCATTAATTCTTTCCCCAGCCTATTGGATTGGCAATCAGGCAATTGTCCAACGGTCTTTGGGTGCTAAAAATCTCTTCCAGGCACAGGCCGCTTTTGTCTGGGGCTCGCTTCTGAAAACAGTGATTCCAATTATTATTGTGATTCCGGGGCTGATTGCCCTGGCCAAATTCCCCGCTCTGGTTGATGGCGACCACGCTTTCCCCACTCTGGTCGCCCAGGTGTTACCGGCCGGGTTTCGGGGAGTGTTCCTGGCTGCATTTATTGCGGCTTTGATGTCCAGTATCGACAGCTATCTCAACTCGGCGGCCACGGTAATAACCAACGATTTTTACCTGCGCTATTTTAACCGTTCTGCAACTGACCGCCAGTTACTAAACATGGGACGCGGCAGCACGGTGGTTTTGATGATTTGGGCGGTCTTCTTTGCGTTCTGGATTCTAAGAGTCGGGGAAGGCACTCCGATTTTTGCGATCTTCCAAACCCTTTTGGCCTTTTTCCAGGGCCCTGCGCTGGCAGTGATTCTTTGTGGCTTTTTCTGGAAACGGGCGAATGGATTTGGTGCCCTCGCAGGATTTCTCACTGGAGTCGCGATGGCTGTGACCTTGTGGGTGATCCAGCAGTGGCACGAAGCCTGGGGAATCCAACCCCTGTTTAAAGTACCGGAAGCGTTTCTTTACTTCTCGGTCTGGGCGTTTCTAACCTCGTTGTTTGTGATCGTTGTCGCCAGCCTCTTAACCAAACCTGATGACCTGGAAAAAACCCAATTCTTGAATCCAGAGTCTACAGTAACCAAACCATCATGACTCCCTTTCATTATATCGGCGAATTTATTCGCCAGCTCCTCATCGCTATACCGATGGTGATGGTCCGAATACTATTTGTGGCATTTTTCCTGACACTCATCATATGGGTATGGCGACTGCCAAGGGAGCGATGGGTACCTGCCCAGAATGGTGAAACAGGTCTATCAACCCACCTGAAATTTTGGGCACTGCTGGCGCTGGGAATCCAGCTTGCCATTTACCTAATTTTTTGAACCCAGGATGGTCGACGACTCACTGTCGGGCGCGAAAACTGTCGATCGCCTTCGGAACTGGATTCTTAAACTCCTTTTTCTTCGGCAATGGTTTTTTCTGCTTGGGTGAAGGCTTGAAATTTTTTTCAATCGAACCACTGAACCTAAGTTGACCCCGCGGAGTCTCCGTTTCAATCAGATGTGGATCAAACTTTGTGACCACATGATTCGAATATTTAGGTTGCTTCTGTTCCACCAAGGCCCCGGCAAGACCTTCCATTCGAATATCCGATGAACTGGAGCATCCAGCCAAAAATAAACCACACAATCCTAAAACCAATGGACTTAATCGTTTCATAGATGGCTAAAGGAAGACATGTTTTATCGTTTTTGCGGCTTTTAGATATTCAGTTTTTTAAAAAAAGCAAGAGCTTAATAAATTTCAAGCAGCCTTGATTTGTCGATTGGGAGATATTGCAACCCGCTGTTGCTTCACAAAATCTTGGTGATTCCCAAGACGTAACAGGGTTATATCAACGACTTAACAGGGTACAATCAGATGTCTGACTATCAGGAAACAAATGCAACCTTGGTGAAATCAATGACAGATGAAATCGGCACCATCCCGTCGATGTGCCTTCAATAATGCTCGCTTCACGATGAATTTGATGGCAGTCTACCCTCCATTGTGAGTTTTCTTTTTCCGTTATACCTCCTGGGTGCGCTGGCGATTGCTTTGCCAGTGCTTCTGCACTTGCGGAAACGCCCCCCAAAAGAGAAAATCCCCTTTGGATCACTCATGTTCCTGGAAAAGTCTCCGGAAAGGTTAACCCGCCGGACCCGGATTGAGCGCTGGTGGCTGCTGGCTTTGCGCTGCCTGGCTCTGCTCGCTTTGGCGATGGTTTTCGGCCGTCCATATTTGAAATCAACCACGCTGCCCTCTGAATTACCAGATTCCTCGATCTCTGTGATCCTGGTAGATCGCAGCGCCTCCATGCAGCGGGAGGATCTCTCGACCCGTGCGCTCGCCGAAGCGGAAAAGGCGATCAAGGCCCGGAAATTGGAGGACGAAATTGCCGTGATCTTTTTTGATCGCGAATCAAAGCTGATTGCTGGTTTCGACGAATGGAAGTCAATAGATGGCCGCAGCCGCGCCGCTGATTTTGCGAAACGCGCCGCCAGTTCTCCTTGCGGCTGGGATGTCTCCAGACCTGGACAGGCCTTGGTGGAGGCAGCCGACCAAATCTCCGCAAAATCGACCGAAAAAGCTTACCTGAATCGAGACATCGTTCTAATTAGTGATTTCAAAGAGGGTGCCGAATTTGCTTCACTGAACCAGTTTGCCTGGCCGGAGGACGTCTCGGTGGAATACATCCAGATCACTCCCTCCTCCCCCGGAAACTTCTCGCTGAACCTGGCGGCCCGGCCGGAGGAATCCCGGACGGCTGCAGAAATGATCCATCGGGTCCGGATCGTCAATTCAGCAGCCTCGAATTCGGATCGTTTTGAGTTGGAATGGAAAGGGAATCCGGCCTCAAAAATCACGGGCGTGGTCCCGCCAGGTTCGAGCCGGGTGGTGAAAGTTCCTGCCTCTGGAGATACGGCGAACTCTGGGGAACTAATTCTTTCGGGTGACGCTCATCCCTTTGACAACACGGTCTTTATCGCGCCCCCAAGCCCGCTCCCGCTTCCGATCCTCTTTGTCTCGGATGAAAAAGACAGTGATCAAGTGGGATCTCCCGGTTTTTATCTGAAACGCGCCCTCCACCCCACCGCCTCTCTGGAGGCCACGCTGGATTCATCGGATTTTTCGGGCTTTGCCGAAAAATCGGAAAAGGCCTCGGTCATCGTCTTTCACGGGAACTGGTCTGTTGAGCTGGCTAGCCAGGCCAGAAAAGCGGCGGAGTCCGGTAAACTGGTGGTGGCTTTGCCATCTCCTGCGACCACTTCCGAGGCCCTCGCTGCCCTCATTGATCTTCCCGGACTAGGGCTAAAGGAAAGTACCGCAGACAAATATGCGATGCTGGCATCGCTGGACTTTGAGCACCCGGTGCTGGCTCCTTTTGCCCGTGCTCAGATCCGCGATTTTACAAAGGTGCGGTTTTGGAAACACCGCCAGCTCACGTTTCCCGGCGGGGTCATTCCGAAAGATGTCACCATGCTCGCGGAATTTGACACGAAAACACCCGCCTGGCTGACAAAACCTCTGGGTGAGGGTTCCGTCTTTGTTTTCCTCTCTGGCTGGGAGCCGCAGGAAAGCCAGTTTGCACTGTCTTCGAAATTCGTCCCGGTGCTTTACTCGATTTTTGAAAATGCAGGCTACAGCGCCAAGTCAGCACCCACTTTCTACGTCGGTGAGATAGATGTCCTCAGCGGGCTTGCAGGAACTGAAATTCTGGAAAAATCAACCCGCCCGGGCTTGTTCAAGACCCGGAAAGCCAATGGAACCGAGGCGCAAATTGGGGTTAATATCCATCCCTCGGAAGGCCGGGTGGACCCGATAGATCCATCTCTTCTCCTCGCGGAATTTAATGTACCGGTCAAATCGGGACTGTCTGCGGGTGAACTGGCCAAAGCAATCGACCCCGCCGTTCGCAAGCAAGCTGAGATGGAGGAAAAAGAGGCCCAACAGAAACTTTGGAAATGGCTCATCATCGCAGTCATCTTATTTTTAATCGCTGAAACTTGGCTTTCTGGTCGCAGAGGTCGTATCTCCTCGCGCCTCCCACAATCCAACACTCCCACACTCCAACACTCCAACAACTTAAGATGACACATCATGTCCTCAGCAATTGTCTCCGTCCGATCATCGATGCCGAGACCCGCTGGCGGAAACGCCGGGTGGTGACCCTGGGCCTCTTTGCCGGATCACTCGCGATGATTATCCTCGTGGTGATTGCCCGGACCACTGGGTGGTGGTCTTCGTCCCTGGCCCTGGTTACGGTGATCGGCAGTTTGCTCTCCATACTGGCTGGTTGGTTGTGGGTTTCCCACTCCCAGATCAATCTAAAATCGCTCGCAAAAAGCGTGGAAGCAGAACACCCTGATCTCAACTCCCTCCTTCTCACCGCACTCGACATGGAAATCCCGAGTGGCGGGCGGCTTGGCTACCTTCAAAGTCAGGTTCTTGGAAAAGTAACCGAACACGCCATCAAAAACCGCTGGGTCAGGCAGGTCTCGGAGAAGAAATTGATCCGGGCCGGGCATTATCGATTGGGCGCATTGGTCGCCTTTATGGTGGGAGCCTGGCTCCTGATGGTCTCAATCCCGAAAACAGATCTGGCCATCACCAACACCGTCCCCGATCCTGCGGCCCCGAATGCACAAATCGAGGTGACGATCTCTCCCGGAGATGTGGAGGTCGAAAAGGGCAGCCGCATCGTTGTGGAGGCTACCTTTGCCGGTCGCACTCCCGCTGGTGCCATGATCGTCTTGACCGATCCCGAAGATGGCTCGATCCGAGGTCGTCTCCCCATGAAAGCCGGACACGATGACTCCGTTTTCTCTGCCATCGTGGAGAAAGTTGCCAGCAAGACTAATTATGAAGTGCGCTTCGAAGAAGCAGGAAGCGATCGCTTCACCATCACCACTTACGAGCATCCCGATCTAAAACAAGCTGATGCCACCGTGACTCCGCCTGCCTACACCGGCCAGGCTCCCACCACCACGGAAGATACCCTGAAGGTCAGCCTTTTGGAGGGCTCCCAACTCTCCTGGTCCATGAAGGTCAACAAACCAGTGGCCGATGCGGAGTTGTTCGGCGAAGACGGATCGATCATTAAATTAAAGGCCACCTCTGCAGATCCCACCGTTCTCACCGCCACCCACCTCCCTGATAAAACCCAAAAGTACCGGCTCCACCTCATCGACGACAAGGATCGCGCCAACAAACTCCCGCCGTGGTTGAGTGTGACGGTGAAACAGAATTTGCCTCCCAAACTGGAGTTTGCATTTCCCAGACGCGATGTCGATGTCTCCTCCCTTGAGGAAATGACGGTCGAAGCCCAAGTCTGGGATGACCTCGGTCTCCAGAATGTCGGCATCGTCTTTGCCCACGGAGATCAGCAAAAGGAAGTCATCCTCGCCAGCACCGGGTTACCCGGAAACGAAAAACACAAATTATCCACCCAACTCGCCATCGAGGAACTCGGAGCCAAGCCGAGGGATTTGATCACCTATCATCTTTGGGCCGAGGACTTTGATCGCGAAGGCAAAGTCCGCCGCACCCAGAGTGATATGTTTTTGGCGGAGTTACGTCTTTTTGAAGACATCTTCCGCGAACAAGAGGGCCAGTCGGGCCCCCCAGGCGAACCAGGACAGTCGGAACAACTTCTCAAACTACAAAAAGACATTCTTAACGCCACGTGGAAAGTCCTGCGTGAAGCCCAACTGGGAAAGCCCTACGATGCCTTGAAATCCGACATCAACGTGATCCAGGAGTCGCAGGTCATCGCCATCCAAAAAACCGATGAAACGATCGGGAAAGTGGATGATCCCGAGCTAAAATCATTTTTCGAAGAAGCCAAAGCGCACATGGAAGCGGCGGTTAAACACTTCCAAATCGAAAAACCCGAGTCCACGACAAAAGCAATCGAGCTGGCCTATTCCTCGGTCCGCAGCGCCTATGAGTCCCTGATCAAAGCTCGGGCGCGGGAAACCAACATCACCAGGAGCGATTCACCGAGTCAGGGACAACCTCAGGAAAAAGAGCAGCAGCTCATGAATCTGGAACTGAAGCAAAAAGAAATCAAATACAAGGAAAACACCGCCGCTGAACCGGAAAAAGCAGCCGAACAAAAAGAGAACCTCGAAGTTCTCAACAAACTCAAGGAACTCGCCCGCCGTCAGGAAGCCATTGCCAAAAAGATCAAAGAACTCCAAAACCAGCTCGAAGAAGCCAAAACCAAGGAAGAAAAGGAACAAATCGAGAAACAGCTCAAGCGCCTCCAAGAAGAGCAGGAAGAATTGCTCCGCGACCTCGACACCCTTTCCGAGCGGATGGACCAGGATGAAAACCGCGCCAATATGGCTGAGGAACGCAAAAAACTCGAAGAAACCCGCGAAAATATCCGCGAGTCAGCCAAAAAGCTCGAAGAGCAAAAACTCGCTGATGCCGCCAATTCCGCGACCCGGGCTCAGCGCGAACTCGAAGCTGTCGAGGATGAATTCCGCAAAAAAACCTCCCGTCAATTCACCGAGGAGATGAAGAACCTGCGAAACGCCGCCCGAGAGCTAGCTGAGAATCAAAAAGACATCAGCAAAAAGCTAGATGACAAGGCTCCCGCTGATACCAACAGCGGCAACTACTTCCGCACCCCGAAAGAAAACATGGAACTGGTTGAGCAACTCGAAGCCCAATCCGAAAATCTGGAAAAACTAGTTGGAGACCTGAAGAAAATCAGTGAGGAATCGGAGGAAGCCGAGCCGCTCCTTTCAAACTCCCTTTACGAAGCAGTGCGCAGCACAACGGTAAACGGAGTTGGCGAATCCCTCGCTGAAGCCACCCGGATGATCCGTTACAATCGCCGGAACGCCGCCCGCGACCCGGAACAAAACGCAGCCCAGGGCATTGGTGATTTGAAGGATAAAGTGGAGAAGGCCGCCGAGAAAATTCTCGGCAGCGAGGCAGATGCCCTCCGCCTCGCCCGCAATGAGCTTGATCGCCTCATAGATGTGACCAAATCCGAAGCCGAACGACTTGAAGGCAAAAAAAATGGTGAGCCAGGAAAAGGCGAGCAACCTGGAGATTCGAAGGGTCAGGACGGTAAAGATGGCAAAGGCCAGGAAAAAGGAAAAACTGACGGCTCCGGAAAAGGTGACGATCCCAAAGGACAGAAAGGCGAAGGTAAGGGCCAGGGTAAAGGAAAAGGCGAAGAGCCGGGCGAAATGGCCGGAACCGAACCCGGCCAGGGCAAGGGTGATGGAAAAGGTAAAGGTAAAGGCGAACAACCTGGAGAGATGGCCGGCACCGAACCTGGCGAGGGCAAAGGTAAAGGCAAGGGAACTGAAAAAGGTGAAGCACCCGGCGAAGGCAAGGGTGATGGCAAAGGCGAAGGCAAGGGTGATGGTCAGGATGGAAAAAGTTCATCCGAAATGGCAGGAACCGAATCTGGAAAAGGCAAGGGCAAGGGAGAAGGCAAAGGTAAAGGCCAGGTCGGTGGAGAAGGCCAGGAAGAGAGCGAGCAGCCTGGTGGACAGGAAAGAGGGCGCAGCCTGCTTAGTCAGGGCGCAAGAAATGGTCAGCGTTCCGTCGGATCAAATTTCGGTGGCGATGATCGCGGCAGTCATATGCCTTCAGGGCTGGCCCAGGGACCACCTCGATTTTTCGAACAATCTGAAAATGAAGATAGCGAACCCGCCGGCCCCATCACCGGCGAGGACTACAAAGACTTTGCCAACGCACTGGGTAACATTGAGGAGATGATGCCCGAAGAGGATCTCCGCAATGACATCGCCAAAATTCTCGATAATGCCCGCAGAATGCGGATCGACTTCAAACGCGACAATGCTCCTCCCGGAGCACCAGCGATTCGGCAGAAAATCGTCGATCCCCTGGTGGAATTGCGAGCCCGTGTTAGCGAGGAATTGGCCAAGCTCAACAAGGAAAACCCACTCGCCCCGATTGACCGGGACCCCGTGCCAGGTGAGTTCCGCGATCTGGTCAAGAAATACTACGAAGAACTGGGTGGCGGAAATTAATGATCATCATCAAGGGCCTCAACTACGGACGCAGCACCTCGTTCGGGAGCCACGAAGGATGGGTCGGCAATACTACCAAACGCAGCCTTCCAAGCCGTGGAATAAGCCTCTGACGGACTCTGCTGCGTAACCATGCGGCTCAATTGCTCGGCAACCCAATCTGGCAAGGGTTTGGAACTGCGCGCAGCGAGTGCTGCCAAATCACGCACCAATTGGTCATCCAGGTTCAAGACAAGAGTGCTCATGGCCCAAGTCTATGTCTGAAATAAATCAATTTCTAGAGGAAAGATTTCTTGCAGGGAATTACGCCAGCCCAGTCTTAGCCAGGGTGCGAGAAACGGTGAGGGTTCTCGTGATTTACTTCCCACGCAAATCCATTTGGCAATCAGGCTCAGGCGGCACCTTTTCGCCAACTTGATCGACCGGATGAGTATAGAGAAAGCGCCACACATCCTCCCACTGATCCTTGTGGACAACAACGGTGTGGGCGCGGCCGGAATCGTTTTTGACATCGCAGTTGGTGATCAATCGGCGGGTGTTACCGTAGGGCGATTTTGCTTCATCCACATTGACGATGGGGCCAAACTCCGCCAACCCCAGCATTTGCCAGGAGCGGCAGTAATGATCCGCTGTCCAGCCGCCGTCGAGGATGTGGGTAAACCCAAAGTAACGATTTGGCGGTGTGGCAGAGTCAAAACCGTGCCAGGATTCGAGTTGATCCCGAGGGCCCGAGAACATGACGACCCGCGCCACTTTCTGATGTTTCGCCCATCGCGCCGCCGTCGTGGAACCATGGGAGATGCCGGACAAAATCACTTTTTCCCAAAGCAGATCGCTGCGATCTGCGGTGAGAAACTGCTCCCACTTGCCCTCCGGATGATTGGCGGCCAGCCATTTGACAAACTGCCGGGAGCGCTCTGCGGCACCATCCGGCCCGGGTATGGTCACTAGCGGGCTGTGATCCTCCCCGGTTGCCGCTTCGAGCCGGATTTTTCCGAGACTCGTTCCATCATCGAGCTTGTCCTTCGGCACGCCACCGAACCAACCATTCGCGTAGTGCGGCTGGACTCCGTGAAATCCATAACTCCCGATGCTCTCGAAAAGCCCCTGATTGTGCCCCATCAGCCAGATGACGAGCTGCCCACGCGACGAAACCCGCGTATCCACCACCGCGTGCTGAAGATCCGCAGGCTTTCCTTTTTCGTCCATAAAAACAAATTTGATCTCCGGGTGCTCCTTCACCCTTGGATCGATCTCACTGGCGCGGGCAGTCAGGTCGTAGCGGCGGCCCAGGAGTGGATCGATATGGCGGGACACGGCTTCGCCGAGGAAGGTATTTCCCGGGCCGCTAAAATGGCAGTCATTCGGATTCTGAAGTTCGCCCAGGCGTGGCGAGATCGCCGTGAAAAGATCGTCGATGGCGACTTGTTGCTTCGCCATCACTTCAGCCGCAGCGGCGTTGCGCTCCACGATCGAGGCCGCCGTGTATTGCCCCGGCACATCCGGGAGCGGCGTGGTACTGGCCCAGACCAGCTTCGCGCCCGTCTCTTTCATCCGCACGACGAGTTTTTCGAGCCGATCAGTGTATTCCGCGAGTGGCGTATTGCGATCATGGATCCCGAAGTTGAAATGAATCAGATCCCATTTCCCATCGCCGAGCCAGACATCGATCTTTTTAAATCCCGTCGCCGTGGGGCCACAATTTGCGGGAGCCCGGTGAACATTGGCCTTGTTGGCGAGTTGTTTACGCACGGTTTCCGTGTAGGCCCGCGAAACGGAATCACCTATCAAGAGCACCCGGGGCAGAGCCCGATTGTCCTCGACATAATCCCAGGCGTTGGCCTTGCGGGCGACTTTTTCCTGTTTGTGGATTGGCAGGTAAAAGTTACCCAGCTCAGCTTGCAGAACCTGTTCCCAGGCTTGCCTGTCGGGCGACAAACTCTTGACCCAGGCCTGATATTTGGCGTCGATCTCTGCTGCTGCTTTCTCCTTTTGGGCAGCGGCCTCGGCGGCATTGGTCGGCTCGGTTTTGGGCGGTACCTGCGCCCAACCAGAACTGATGAAGGCGATAACCAAGGTCAAAATGCTTAAAGAAAATTTCATACTGGCGAATCTGCTTGGGCGGACTCTGCCAAGATCCCGAATTCAAAGCAACCTAAAAAAGCCACCAGCAACAGGTACCATCGCCGACTCAACAGATGTGGTGTTAAATTTGGCAAGGAATATTTGGGTTAAAAGGCTGATTATTTTTGAGGATGCCGAAAATGCAGTGGACCAGCTTTCTCATCACCGCGACGAGGATGGCCATTTCGGGTTTTCCATC
>JBGSJM010000027.1:0-6322 GCA_041742015.1 Verrucomicrobiales bacterium
TTTAAAAAACATGAGCCTCTCTAAATCATTCACAGCAGAAAAAATCGCCACGGTCCAATCGTGGGCAGACGCAGGTGATGGACTTTCCGAAATCCAGAGAAAACTAAACTCCGAGATGCAAGTGAAAGTCACCTACATGGAGCTTCGCTTCCTCATTGATGATCTGGGAGTAAAACTGAAGGAAGAAACTCCCGAACCAGAAGAGGCCGCGGATGATGAAGAGGAGGATGTTTTGGACGACAGCCTACCAACAGGCAGTGAAGCACGGGTAACCATTTCGGCCCTGCAACGCCCCGGGGCATTGATCAGTGGGAATGCTACCTTCGCAGAAGGGAACACCGCCGAATGGTGGCTCGATCAAAATGGCCAGCTTGGGATGACTCCAAAAACCGTGGGTTTTCGCCCTAATCCAGAACAAATGAGGGCTTTTCAGAAAGAACTGCAACAATTGGTCCAAAAACGAGGTTTTTAACCCGCATTTTCTTAGTCCCTGCGGACGACCGGATGGGAGTGCAAGCTCTTCATCCATTTCGTTAACAGAATGCCCGAATAAACCCTACTTCAAGGGCGAGAGCCTCAGTTGCATTGGTATTCAGATGACCGCAAAGTTCATCAATGACATCGACCCGTTTTGACAACTCGTTAGAGCTCAAAATTTTTGCCAAACGCCCGGTTGCATCGGAAAACTCTGGAAGGTCTAGGTGCCGCCCGCCGTTTTGGAGGCGAATCGCGTCTCCAAACCACATCACTAAGAGCTCCAACAATTGATTACGTCGATTCAAATATTGAGACTCGGTAAGGCCTTTATAATATTCCTCACGGTTTTTTAAGTAGGCCCCCTCGGTCGTTTTTTGATACATGGCTACCTCATTTTTGTAGGCCACGTTGTATTGTTCACTCACTTGAAGTTTTTCCTGCTGGAGCAAATGAGAAAAACCCGCCATCAATCCAAGTGCACCGGCAACACCTTTACCTCCGGAAAGCGAATGTTTCCTCATTGCCTCAAGAAAAGGTCGGGCCATCTCGTTGATCGCAACCGGGCCGGTTTTACCAGTCAAATTGATTCTAATGCAGCGGGACAAAATCGTGTCGAGCAACATTTCAGGCCGCGACGAGATCAGAATAAGTCGGCTCCCCGCTGGCGGTTCTTCTAGCGTCTTCAAAAAGGCATTTTCAGCCTCCACACCAAGACAGTCGGCATCTTTGATGACCGCGAATTTGGTCACTTCACGATCTGCCGCCATGTGCAGCATGTGCTCCGCTGCCCGAATCGCTGCAACAGTGATCCGCCGGGATTTGGACTCCGGGCCGATCAGGATAGTGGTGGGCCCCCTCAACTCCTCCAGACTCCTGGCTCGGGAGGGATTGCCCGGCAGAGTCATTTCAATCAGTCGGATGGCGACTTCATCTTTTCCAGAGCCTTCCGGTCCGGTAATCAAGTAAGCGTGCGCCAGTCGCTCATTCTGCCGGGCCAATTCCACCAATTCCAGTGCCTTTTCTTTTCGAAAACTCATTTTTTGTTCAGCCAATCAAATCGTAAAAAGCAAGCCTGTCGAATCGAACGAGATAGTTCGTCAATCGAAACCGAGGCATCAAACACCTGAATGCGGTCGGGATTTTCCCCTGCCAGTTTCAGGTAGCCTGAGCGAACTCTTTCAAAGAAAATCAACGGCTGATCTTCGATTCGGTCTGCCATCCCCTCCCTTGCCTGAATAGCCCGCGAATGCCCCGTGGCAGCGTCCAAATCCAATAACACTGTCCAGTCTGGCAGGGTCTCACCAACTGCGAATCGATTGATGTTTTCGACTTCTCTCGCATTTAGCCCCCTGCCAATCCCCTGATAGACGGTTGTCGAATCAAGGTATCTATCCGCAATGACGCAAATTCCCCGGGCCAGCGAAGGCCTGATCACCTCTCGAACCAGTTGCGCACGACTCGCCGCAAAAAGCAACAACTCGGACTCGTCACTCATCTCTGCCGCATCTGGGGTAAATTGCAGGAGATCTCGAATCTTTTCCCCCACGAAAGTTCCTCCCGGTTCCCGGGTCACTATTACCTCCCATCCACGTTCTTTCAGAAGGTCTCTGAGAAGAGTTATTTGGGTCGATTTCCCGCATCCCTCTGACCCTTCAAAGCTGACAAAAATACCCCGCTTCATAGTCGAAATCGCAGCATCTATCGACGGGGTATTCGAATTTGTCGACTGCTTTACGCACGAAACATGCGAACATACCAAACCCGTTTCAATGACTTCTCTCCGCGTTCCAACCTTTCTTTGTTGCGATGTAACATAAACAGAGTGTGGTCATCTGTCATGGTGTGGTGCGAGATGCGACTGGTTGAAACTCTGATATCGAATTTCTTTTCCCGGATTGAGGGTTCTTTCAACAAGGCCATAAGGTTCAAACAAAACAAAATCGTCTCGCGGACGGATAAATCAAGAAAAATGGATTTTCCTTCAATCCCCCAGGCTAAAAAACATCTCCGCGTTTCGCGTCGTCATTGCAGCACACTCCTCCAAAGAGATACCTCGAACGTCAGCAACTTTCGCAGCAGTGTGTACGACGTAAGCCGGTTCGTTTCTTTTTCCACGAAACGGCATGGGGGCAAGGTAGGGGCTATCCGTTTCCAGCATAAAGCGGTCTTCAGGCACCATCTCTACCACCTTTCTCACAACCTGGGCCTTCGGATAGGTCACCACCCCGGTGAATGACAAAAAATGCCCCAACTCCAAAGTTCGGCAGGCCTGGTCTATCGTTCCGGTAAAACAATGCAACACAGCTTTTACCTTCGGAAAATCTTTCAAGATATGCAGAACATCATCCCCACTTTCCCTTTGATGGACGACGACCGGAAGACAAAGCTGGTCCGCCAGATCAAGTTGGTTGGCAAAATACTCTGCCTGCAGGGCTCTCCATGCGGCTTCTGAAAAGTCCCCCGGTGGCTTGTGGAAATAATCCAACCCAATTTCACCTATCGCCACCACGGGATTTCTCAATACCATCGCCTTTAAAGACTTTTCCCAAGTCTCGTCATCAATTTCACCCACGTAACAGGGATGGAGTCCCGCAGTGGGATACACTCCTTTAAAACCAGCCGCCAGATCAATGACGTTTTGAGAATCGACAAGATCGCAGGCAATTGATATCATTTTGCCAACACCAGCCTGATTGGCTCGCTCAACCATTTCGCCGACCCGACCAATAAAACTTTCCGTAGTGAGATGAGCATGAGTATCTATTAACATTTGCTAATAATTTTGAAATATTACGAAAATAAAGAAATTTCTCGACAATTACGCCTCCTTTTGCGAAAAATAGAAAAAAAGTTACAAAAAAGCTTTTTCAGGAGGTTTATCTTATGTTAATCCATAGGCTTAGATTTCGCACAGACAGAAACGCGACCATGAACATTTTTAAAACATTATTTACCGTTAGTCTTATCATGACTCTGACGGCTCTCACAGGACTCAGCCAGGGAAACCGGGTGACTGATGAACATGGCACCACGTTTTTGATGGATGTTCTTCCCCCCAACACTCAGGGTGCCGTGCAGAAGTCGCGCCAGATCCAGCAAAATGGTGGTGGGCCGGGACCGCTTCGCGTTGATAAAAGAAATCGTTATCACATCAGCCAAGATCCGAATTATACCGGCACTGACGTTGGGAATTCAGGTGGCGAGGAATTGCTTGTAAATAAGCTTTTGGGAGTAGTTTTGGTTCCGACACCCGGTGATGTACGCCCAGGTGGATGGCATGGTGTCGAAGGCGTGTGGCATGACTTTAAAGATTTCCCTCAAGAAGTCGGCTGGGCTCTCCAGAATTACATTTGCAAACCCGTGTCACTGTCATCTCTCGACCGAATGGTGAAAGATGTGATTGTCGCGTATCGCGAAGGTGATCGTCCCGTTGTAGATGTGCTTCTACCCGAGCAGGATATTACCTCTGGCGTGGTGCAATTGGTGGTGATTGAGTCAAAACTTTCCCGGATTCGGATTGAGGGTGCTGACGCTGATACCGAGGAATATATCCGCAGTCAGATGAGAGTGCGCAAAGGAGAAGTAATCAAATCATCCGAAATCCTCCACGATTTGGCCTGGTTGAACCGCAGCCCTTATCGCAAAGTAGATCTGGCCTATTCGCCAGGCCGTGGATTTGGCGAAACGGACATCATTTTGAAGCCCTACACGACCAAAAAGGATTCATTTTTTGTGGGCTATGAAGATTCGGGAACCCCGTTTTTGGGGGATGAGCGCTTTGTCACAGGCTTCAACCTGGGAGAATTTGGACGGCCCGGTCGATCTTTGGCCTATCAATTCACCTCGGATTGGGACTTCGAACATGTTCGTGGAAATACGGTGGTTTATTCCCACGATCTTCCCTGGAGACATAATTTGACTCTTTTGGCATCATTTGTTGACATCGACACTCATATTCCCACCGGAATTCCTGCCCTTCCGTTTTTCAATTCCAGTGGATTTAACTGGCAGTTGAGTGCTAGATACAATATCCCGCTCAAGAGCAAAGAAACCGAACTATGCGAACCTCTATTCGGAAACATCACCAGGCAGCGGGATCTCCATTTTGGCTTTGACTTCAAATCAAACGAGAACAATCTCGAATTTGGTGGAGGGCTTGGCGCTCTGATTGGTGCAGGACTTGACAATCAGGTGGAAATTTATCAATTTACGGTTGGATACAAAGAGATCTGGCAGCATCCTGGTGGAGTCTCTCAATGGGACATTGCTGGTTTTGCTTCTCCTGGGGGATTTTCTGCGCATAACTCGAACCCGGCATTTAACAACGCGCGTTTTGGAGCTGATCCCAGATATGCCTATGTTACCGCCGGTTTTGAGCATCAGCATCGTCTGATGCAAGATTGGTCGATGCGCTTTAGACTTCAAGGCCAACTCGCCAATGGAAACCTTCAGGCTTCCGAGCAATTTGGAGCCGGCGGGTATGCCAGTGTGCGGGGTGTTGATCAATCGATCATCCGTGGAGATGAGGGTGTTTTCACTACCCTTGAAATTTACACACCGGAAATCTCCATCGGCAGGATTATGGACTGGGAGAATGCAGGCGGTCTCACTGCTGACTCACTTAAATTTCTTGGCTTTGTCGATGCGGGCGCAGTCAGCAATGTTAACCTACTTCCTGGTGAACCCGAAAGCCAGTCAATTGCCTCGGTTGGTGTGGGATTGCGCTATGCCTACAACCACTCCTACAAACTCCGGATCGATTATGCTCATCCTGTGATGACTGACAACGTGATCACTAACGAATCCGGTCGTTTCCACATCGGTGCTACGGCAACGTTCTAGAAAAAACTGGGATTATCGTTTTGTTTAAAAACTCCGGTCTCCGCCGGAGTTTTTTTGTGTTCTCGCACTTTGATTTGGGAATTCTTCTTGATAGCACTTCCCAAAGGCGATAGAAATTCAAAGCAAATTTCACTTAAACAAAAAGAAACTATTATGGGTAGACCAGTAACTCTCTTCACCGGGCAGTGGGCCGATATGGATTGCGAAACCATTATCACCAAAGCCAAAAAATTCGGATACGATGGCGTCGAATTAGCCTGTTGGGGCGACCACTTCGAGGTCAGTAAGGCAGACGCTGATTATTGCAGTGCCAAACGGGCGCTCCTCAACAAACATGGCATGAAGTGCTATGCCATCTCAACCCATCTCGTTGGACAAGCTGTCTGTGACCGGATCGATGAGCGCCACGCTCAGATCCTGCCCGACTATATTTACGGCGACGGAGAGCCCGAAGGCGTCCGCCAGAGAGCTGCCGAAGAAATCAAGAAGACCGCCGTTGCTGCCAAGCAATTTGGCGTTCCAGTGGTTAATGGCTTCACTGGCTCATCCATCTGGCATCTCTGCTACTCTTTCCCACCCAACCTGCCCAACCAAATCGCCAATGGATTTAAAGATTTTGCAGATCGGTGGGGCCCAATCATGGATGTGTTCCAGGAAAACGGAATCCGCTTCGGCCTTGAGGTTCACCCGACAGAGATCGCTTTCGATATCGCCTCGGCCCAACGCGCTTTGGAAGCAATCGACTACCATCCGGCTTTTGGTTTTAACTATGACCCGAGCCATTTTGGTTATCAGGGAGTTGATTACATCGAATTCCTCTATCGATTCTCCGACCGCATCAACCATGTCCACATGAAGGACGTAAGTTGGTCCGACCGCCCGATGGAAGCCGGTGTCTTTGGTGGCCACACCGATTTCCACAAACGCAACCGTTTCTGGGATTTCAAATCGGTGGGCCGTGGCAACATCAACTTCGAAAAAATCATCCGTGCCCTCAACGATA
>JBGSJM010000028.1:0-28950 GCA_041742015.1 Verrucomicrobiales bacterium
GTCGAAGTGAAAGTGAATATGAACCATTTTAACCACGAATTGAAAACCTTCACCGGGCCGTCGGTCGGACTGACGCCGGAAGGAAACACCAAAAAATAAATTTTTTGATTTAACTTGAAATATCCTTCTCATGGAAGGGTATGATCGCTGATGGTACCCTGTATGATTTGGTAACCGGAAATCTTGAAAAAAGACTTCCCTCCCGGCGATTTCGGAATCAGGTTGGCGTCCTAACTATGTACTTTCGAATTCTTTTCTGCTTCATGATTGCTGGTTTGCTCACATCCACCCAGGCGGCCCCTTCGGAAGTGAAAATCGTCAGCCGTGACAATCGCTTTGAACTGCATCGCAACGGTGAGCCGTATCTGGTCAAGGGAGCTGGTGGGGGCGACGATGCGCTGGAGTCGCTGGCCAAAGCGGGTGGCAACTCGGTTCGCCTCTGGGGCGACGACCACCTTGGGGAAATGCTGGATCGAGCCCATCAGCATGGGCTTACCGTGACTGCGGGCATCTGGCTCGGGCAGGTCCGGCAGGGGTTTGACTGGAGCGATGCCGCCGGGCTCATCAAACAGCGCGAACAAATCCGCGCAGTGGTGGAAAAACACAAGGACCACCCGGCTTTGCTGATCTGGGCTCTGGGCAATGAGATGGAAGATCCTGAGGGCCGCAATGGAGCCGTCTGGACGCAAATCAATAATCTGGCCCGGATGGTGCGGGAGATCGATCCGCACCACCCCACCATGACGGTGGTTGCGGAGCTGGGCGGCGACAAGGTAAGGAATTTTCACGCGCTGTGTCCGGATGTGGATATTCTCGGCATCAATTCCTACGGCGGTGCGCCCAGCGTGGCGGAGCGCTACCGCAAGCTCGGCGGCACCAAGCCCTTTATCCTCACCGAGTATGGACCGAATGGTATCTGGGAAACCCAAAAGGACGCCATCGGCGCTTTTCCCGAATTAACCAGCACGGAAAAGGCGGAGGCATATCGCCGTGCTTACATGGGCTCGGTGCTCGGGTCGGAAGGAATGTGTCTCGGCTCGTACGCTTTCCTCTGGGGCCAAAAGCAGGAGGTCACTTCGACCTGGTTTTCCATGTTTCTGAGTGGAGGCATCCGTCTCGCTGCAGCCGAAGCCGTCTCTGAACTCTGGACTGGCAAAGCACCGGCGAACCGGGTCCCGGTCATCAAATCGCTGGCTTGGAAAGGGGCATCGGTCGGGAAGCCGGGCACAACCATCCAGGCACTCCTGGAAACCAGTGATCCCGAGGGTGATCCCCTGACAATCACCTGGAAATTGCAGCGTGATCCTGGTGAATACGGCACCGGTGGCGACCAGGAGGCGGAACCTCCCACCTTTCCCGAAGCCATCTCCAAATCCGATAATCAAAGCGCCACGATCACCTTTCCTAAAGAAGGCGGGCTTTACCGCCTCTTTGCCATTGTCCGGGACGATCACGGCGGCGGTGCCGTGGCCAATCTGTCACTGCGGGTCGATGCTCCGGAAGCCATCGCCCACAGTCAGCGCGCCACCCTGCCGCTGGTCGTTTACGCCGAGGATGCCAGCCCGGCCACCTATATTCCAGCAGGCTGGATGGGGGATACCAAGTCGATCAAACTAAACCCGGCCTGGACCGTAGATCCGCAGGGCGGGAAAACCTGTCTGCGCTGCGATTTCGAGGGCAACACCGGCTGGGGAGGAGTGGTGTGGCAAAATCCACCCGGGGACTGGGGGGACCGTGCCGGTGGTTACGATCTCACCGGCGCTAAAAAATTGACTTTTTGGGCGCGTGGCGATAAGGGCGGTGAAGAGGTTTCGTTTGAGTTTGGCACCCTCGCCAAGCCGAAGAAGTTCTTTGATACCGGAAAGGGCAAACTTGAGAAAGTCGTGCTCACCACCGAGTGGAAGCGCTTTGAGATGGATGTAAGTGGACAGGATCTCACCCGTATCAAGACTGGCTTTGTCTGGACTCTCGCCAGCCCCGGCCATCCCGTTACTTTTTATCTGGACGAAATTCGCTGGGAATAGTCTCTGAATAATGAAAACTACCATTTCTCGATTTATCCTGTTAATGCCGATTTTAGTGATCGGAACCGTGCTCGGGCAGAGTGAATCGCCCGGCGCAAAGATTATTCCCGGCACCCGCGCGGAGATTAAATTCACCGAGTCTCCTCCGCAATCCGCTGATCCCATACAGGTGCGCTATCGGCTCATGGCGGCGGAGGAGCCACCTGCTTACGATGTGACCAAAGAGACTTTCGAAATTCTCCTGCCCAAGAATTTCCGCCCGGAACTCCCCTGCGGCCTTTTTATCTGGATCAATGCGGGTGATGCTCCGAGTATTCCGCAGGAGTGGGAAGCAATCCTCGCATGGCATCAACTCATCTTTGTCGGTGCCAGGAATTCGGGCAACAAGCGCAATATTTTCGACCGCATCCGCCTCGCGATCGACGCCAATCACAATTTGCGACAGCGGTATAAAATAGACGGGCGGCGGGTCTATGTATCCGGCTTTTCCGGGGGCAGCCGGGTCGCCAGCATGCTCGGGGTCGCCTGGGGCGAGATGTTCAGTGGCACCATTTGCTGCATGGGGGTGAATTTCTATACCGATATCAATGCGCCAGACGGAAAAGTCTATGGCCTGAACTACATTCCCGACGAAGAATTACTCCCCATCGTAAAAAAGGCCTGTCGCTACTCTTTGATTACGGGTGAAAGAGACTTTAATCGGGCCAATACCCTGGGTGTTTATGAGAATGGCTTCAAAAAAGAGGGGTTTCAGAACGTGCAACTTCTCGAAGTCCCCTCCCACGCCCACCAGTCGCCTCCAGCAGCCTGGCTGGAAAAAGCGATTCTCTTTCTTGATGAGGGAAAGTAGTGACAAGTGAATAGCCGCAGCGAACTCCGTGCTTTCAAAGCGGTGGGCCGGTGCTATCGCTCCTGCCGGAGCTGGTTGCGGGTGGGGCGGGTACCGGAGGCTTGCTCGCCAAGGCTCGCTGTCGCCTCCGGCTATTAGATATCGAGCCTCCGGCTCTTTCCAACACGGTGCGAAAGTACTTTGGGCCGCAGGTTTCAAGCTTGTAGTACGCAGGATACAAGCTTGTAGTTGGCAAGATACAAGCTGGTAGGCGGCAGGATACAAGCTTGTAGGTGGCAGGATACCAGCTTGTAGGTGGTAGGATACAAGCTGGTAGGTGGCAGGATACCAGCTTGTAGTTGGCAGGATACAAGCTTGTAGGTGGCAGGATACAAGCTTGTAGGTGGCAGGATACAAGCTTGTAGGTGGCAGGATACAAGCTTGTAGTGGGCAGGATACAAGCTTGTTTTTGCGAAACACAAGCTTGTAATGGCTAGGTTAAGGTTTGATGCTCAGGGCTTTAACTCCACGTTTGCCACGCCCTGTGAGCCTGCGGGGAGGAGGTTATTCGCGAAGTGCAGGTCCTGCGGCTCATTGGGACCGCCTGCGATGATGACAGCGTATTTGTAGCGCGGCTTGCCGGTGGCGTGGATGACGTTGCCAGTCACCAGGACGCTTGTCAGTGGCGGATCGTCGTCCTGCTGGCCGTTGTCGAATTTGAAGGGCGAGCGCTCCACACCCCAGATCCACTGAGCGTCGCCGTGTCCGAAATCGGAGATAATATTATTGGAGATGATGGAGCCGCCATCGGTGTTTTCGGCATTCGCGGCGGCTCCGGGCATCAGACCAATCGCCCAGAGGCTGTTTTTGATGAACTGATTGCCAGTGATGAGCACATTGCGGCTGCCGTGCATGGCTTTTAAACCCATGAAGGAGTTCGTAATGATGTTGTTCGAGACGATGACGTGATCCGAGTGCAGGTCGATGCCCTGTGCGGCGTTTTCGATGTGGTTGCCGAGTATTCTCGTGAGGTCGCTCACGCTCGGCGCGGTGACGATGAGGCCGCTGCCTTGCTGCCAATTGTCGGTGTATCCGGCATCCCAGGCCTGCTGGCTGAGGAAGGTTCCTTTGACCGGGTTTTTCTTCACGTAGTCGCCCAGCTTGTGTTTTGCCTTGATCTCCGGTGTGGGGACGAGGCGCTCTTCGATGATGCGATTGCCCTCGATGAGTGTGCCCGTGCAGTAGCTGACGCTGATACCGGTGCCGTCGGTACAGTTGAAGGCATAACCCCATTCCGGGCTCGCCGTGCGATCATCCACCGTCACCCGCATGTAATTGCGCACCAGACAGTGGCTGATGCGGCAGTTCTGGCTCTCCCGCAGGGTAATGGCACCGGAGCGGGTGTGGTTGTCGATCACGCGAACATTTTCGATCACGAGGTCCCGGCACTTGATTGCTAAAACACCTTCTTTTTCTGTCTCGGTCTTCCCCTCCGGCCTCATCAGCGTCAGGTCGCGAATTTCTGCCGAAGAGGCGTTTTCGATTGCGATGATTGGTTCGTTGTCAGTCTGCTGAATGATGCGCCCCGGTCCGAAAAGACCACTGCGCTCGCCACGGATCCGGATTTTGGATGTGATCGAATAATCGCCCGCCGGAACAAAAATCATCCGGTTCGGATTGGCATCCAAAGCGGCCTGGATCGACGGATACGAAGCAACTGAAAGCTCGTTTGCTGAGACACTGGCGATGGAGAAAAGCAAGAAGGCTAGAAAATGTCGCATGACCACTCGGACTTGATTGTTTACCCCAGGCGACAAACTCCCTTGGATGATGCGTTTCGGAAAAAATCGATAAATTGTTTCCCTTCATCGCTCCAGCTCAGCTTGTCAGCGGCTTCCAAGGCCTGACTCAAATTTAATCCGGCCCGGTACATATGGTTAAAGGCTTTCTTCACACCGTTACGCTGTTCCTGGGTAAACCCGGCCCTGGTCATCCCCACCACATTTAAACCGCGGACCTGGTTCGAATCGGATGCCATCACAAAAGGCGGTACATCCTGACTGATCGAAGTTAATCCCTTGACCATGGAAAGATCGCCTACTCTCACAAATTGGTGAAAAGCGGAGCCGCCACCAAAAAAATTTCGGCTGCCGATGTGGACCTCGCCCCCGAGGAGGCAGTTGTTGGCGAGAACATTGTGGTCTCCCATTTGGACATCGTGCCCGACGTGGCTTGCCGCCATCAGAAAGTTACTCATGCCTATCCGGGTCACAGAGCCTTCGCGCGAGCCCCGGTGTACCGTGACATTTTCGCGGATCATCGTTCCATTGCCGATTTCGACGCCACTTTTGATTTTCCGAGAGAATTTGAAGTCCTGTGGGTCGCCCCCAATCACGGCATTGTGGCCCACCACGCAATTTTCCCCGAGCCTGACCCCGCCAAGCACTTGCGAGTGGCCCTCCAACCGGCATCCATTTCCGATCACGGCTCCAGCCTCGACCACTACAAATGGGCCTATTTCGACATTTTCGCCAATGACGGCGTCTGGATCGATAAAAGAACTGGGATGAGCGGGCATAAAGTTGATAGTTTGAAGTTGATAGACCATCAACCATCAACCATCAACCAGCAGTTTTGCCAGCAGTAAGACTCCACCGCTGTCTGCCGGATAAAGTCCTCGCAGTTGCCGCCACTGAATCGCTGGAACAGTTCTCTTTGTGAAAGATGGGTTGAGAGAGCGGCGAGCCGCTTTTCATGAAAGCCGGAGACATCGAGGCGAAGGCAGGCTTTGTCCTCAGCATTGATCAGGCGTGGCATGGGGTGGTCTGGATCGCGGGCCAGCAGGGTCCACCAGCGAAACTGCGCTCCGGGCTGCCCGGCCAAATCCCGCACCGCGTTAAAAACCAGCAGGTGAGCGGCGTGACCATATTCGCCGCTGCTGCCGTGGGAAACCACCCAGTCCGCGCCCTCGACTTTCTGCGCCAGCACCCGGCTCAACTCCGAAGCGCTAACTGCGGGAGCGGTGCGCTGTCCACCCTGTTCCGGCGGATCCACATAGCCGAGAAAGGTCAATTCGTTGACCCCGAGAATTCGGCAGGCTTCTTTCATTTCCCTTTCCCGGAGCTGCCCCAGGTCCTCGCGAGGGAAGCTGCCACTGGGACCGCCCTCGCCCCGGGTCAGGCAAAACACCCGCACTGTGATCCCGCGCGAAACCAACTCGCAGATAAGACCGGAACAGAAGGTCTCGTCATCCGGATGGGCAAGAATAAACGCCACCCGGGCAAGGTCTGTGGCGAGGCTTTCCAGATTGTGGAACGAAACTTTTTTCGGTTCTCTAATTTCCATAAATTGACCTGTATCAAAGTCTTGTCGCTGCCAGCATAGCGATCTTGGATTCTGGTCGCAACTCTTTCGTGTCTGGATCTAACAGGGTACAATCGAGGATCTAACAGGGTACAATCGTGTCTCTTTTGTCATTCCCCGGGTTGCTTCCTCGGCAAATGGTGCGCAGAATCGGTGAATTGATGCCGAGCCGTTCTTTTATTTACCCTTATCATTAACGCATGTTGCGCAGCATTATCGCCATTTTCTGTCTCTCTTTCATCGCTGGTTGTCAAAATACCAGTCCGATGAAGACGGAGACTTTTCCGAACGGAAAACAAAGTCCCGATATTTTTGAAAAATCCATACGACCAGTGCTGGAGCAGCGCTGCGTGTATTGCCACAACTCCAAGCTGGCTCAAGCCGGTCTGAACCTCCAAAACCGCGAGCTTGTCTTCAAGGGGGATGCCAAGGGGCCATTTCTGGTCCCCGGCAAGCCGGATGAGAGCCGAATCTGGAATGCCATTGTCAAGCCTTTGAATCATCCCCGGGTCATGCCCGGCGACGGATTCGGCCTAAATCTGGTGGAAAGACAAGCCTTCGAAGCATGGATTGAAACCGGGGCTCACTGGCCCGATGGTGCCGAGCTTAAGGCTGACCTCTACCAGGTGAATATCAAGGGGTATCTGTAGCGATCGGTTCGGGGAGTTTAGTCGCCCCAATTTACCCAAGATCCAGCGGCCCTTCTGCGCAGTATTTGGCGGTTCCGAAAGTCTTCAGGTTGTGGCCCATGGATTGGGCGACGGTGAGCCAGAGACGGTTGTGGGCGGTGTTGTTGAACTTCAGGCTGCGTCCCATCTGGAAGCCGTGGGCTTTCCCGCCGAGTAGCAAAAAGGGCACATCTTCCAAGGTGTGGCTGTTGCCTTTGCCAAGTTCGTTCAGCCAGATGATCAGGGTATGGTCGAGCATGTTGCCGTCGCCACCGGGTTCGGGAGTGGTGGCGAGCGATTTTGTGAGATAAGCGATTTCTCCAGCGAACCAGGTGTTGATCTTGATGAGTTTTTCCACGGCATCCTGATTTTTGTCGGGTTCGTGAGACAGGCCGTGGTGGCCTTCGTCGATCCCGAGCCAGTTCATCCGAGCCTGACCTACGGAACGCATAAACTGCAGGGTGGCGACGCGGGTCATGTCATTGGCGAGGGCGTTGACGAGGAGATCGATTTGCATGCGACTGATCCTCGGGGTGTTGTCATTGACGATCTCGATGTCGGGGTCGATATCCGGAATCGGGTGAGTTAATTCTTTGGCACTGTCCTGGCGTTGTAACTCGGTTTCCATCTCCCGGACCAGGGTGAGGTGTTCTTCGAGCCGGGCGCGGTCTTCGGCACCGAGGTTCTTTGAAACCAGGTCAAGATCGTCGCGCACATCGTCGATGATGCTGACGAGGCTTTCCCGGTCTTTCAATTTTCCGTAAAGGCGACCAAGCATCTGCTCCGGGTCATCGATCGGAGCGATGGGCTGGTTGGGACCGGCGTAGCTCATTCTGGTCCAGGGATCGGCCCGGTTTGGCACGGCGACGCCAAATTCCAGAGAACCAAAACGGGTCTTGGTTCCGGGACGGCTTTGAAGGAAATTTTTTATTTCCTGGTCGATGGAGATACCTTTGGCCCAGCCCGCCGGGGTATCGGAGCCGCCCTGGATATTGCCCGGAAAAAGCTCGGTACCAGTTAAAAGGCAGCTCATCCCGCGCATGTGACGGTCGCCATCACCTCCGATTTGGTTGCTGATCCCCCGCAGCAAAAGCATCTGGTCCTGATAGGCACTGAGTGGCTGGAGAATTCTCCCAAGCTTAAAATCTTTGCCTTCACCCTGGGGCCAGAATTCACCGGGAATGGTTCCGTTGGGCGAAAATACGATGATGAGCCTCTGCTTTTTCCCGTTTTGTGCTGCGTTTAGACCGGGCAACCCGGCTAAAAACGGAAGCGCGGCAGTTGATACCCCAAGATCCCGGAGGAATTTCCTGCGTTTTATGGATGTGGTGTTCATGAATCGTTTTTTTGCGTATTTATTGTTTGGCGACGGAAACTTGGGGCGAGTGCTCAGGTGTTTCCAGGACGGCGCTGAGTGCAATGCGCTTCAGCAATTCAGGAATGTAATACTGGGATTTCTCAAATCCAGTGCGCAAATCCTCCATTTTGTCATCGCCGTAAGCAAGTACAGGCTGCTTGACGAGGTGATGAAACAATTGCTGGATAAAGGCCCGGTGCGCGTCCGGGGAATTGGCGGCAAATTCAGCGACATCCCGGGCACCTTTGATTTTAACAGTTTCGCCACTTTCCGTTTTGAAATTGCCGGTGGTATCAACCGGCTTTTTACGATCTGTCACCTGCCATCGACCGATTCCGTCGTAGTGTTCCAGGCTGAAGCCCAGTGGATTGATGGTTACATGACAGGCCATGCAGGCTTTGGAGCGGGTCATCTCGGTGACTTTCTCCCGCATCGTCAATGAGGGATTAAATTCCCCTTCTTTAAAGACATTGGCCATGGGTGGGGATTTCAGGGCGATCCCAGCGATATTCCGGGTCAAGAAAACTCCCCGATGAATTGGCGATGTGCTGTTGTGATAAGCGAGGGTGGTGAGAAGAAAGGGATGGGTCACGATGCCGGAGCGTCGGTCAGGCGAAAATGACACTTTCTGAAAGTTACCCTTTAGATCTGGTTTGCCGTAAAGTTTTCCAAGCCGTTCGTTGAGAAAGAGGTGGTCAGCGAGCATGAGGCGGTGATAATTTCCGCCCTCGCCCCAGACGGCATCCTCGATAAACAGGTCCAGGGAGGTGCGGAGATCGGCAAAAACGGCGTCATTAAATTCCGGGAAAACCGATTTGTCCTTGGCGAGATCATCACCCCGGTCCAGTTCCAGCCAGTGCCGGAAAAAGCCTCGCATCTTGGCCCGGGTCCGAAAGTCCCAAACCATGCGATCAACTTCTTTGGCAAGTTGCTCGGGTTTGGCGAGTTGGCCCTTTTGAGCGCGGTCGCGGAGCGGGCCGTCTGGCAGGGAGTCCCACAGCGTCAGGGCGAGGCGGGAAGCCAGTTCCCATTGATCCGTCTTTTCCCCGTGGGGCAGACCGGGGTAGAGAAAGCGGGGTGAGGTCAGGGTCATGAGGACCAGCTTTTTCACTGCGGCATCTAGCGACTCCGAGCTGTCGAAATAATGATCCACAAAGCGTTTTCGTTCCGCTTCGGAAAGCGGATGGCGAAAGGCCCGTTCAACAAACTGGACGCCGAATTCGCCGATTTTTTTGGCCCGGTCAGGCTGGTTGGGCTTGGTTCTGGCGAGTAAATCGAGACGGTTCAAAACGTAGTCGGAGGCATCGATGGCTCCGGTGGTTACAGCTTCGATCCAGGCTTTGGAGACGTTGGAACCGCGTTCATAACCGACACTCCGGTCATCAGCAGGGAACGGGGTGCTGATCACGCAGGTTTCGTGAACGGAATAGGGCACCAAATTTCGCTCGGGAATCGTTTCGAGCACGCCACCGGGCTTTTTCCAGAGCAGTTCCACCAGTGAGGCTTTTTCTTTGTGTTTAAAGAACTCCAAACGGAGTGGATATGGTCTCCCGCCGATCAGAAAGACACTGCCTTTTTCCTCCCGAATCTCATTGCCGGGGGCAACCCAGCCATCGATGGTTTTCCGACCTTCCTCGCCGTAATTGGCTTGGTTGACCCAGAGAGTGATCCCGTTTCGGGTTCGGACGACAAATTCGTAGGTGCCGGTTTCTTCGGCGATCAGCGAGCCTTCCCAGCGGATCGAAAAGCCTGCGCTACTGAATTCCGCTGCTTCCTTGTCTTTGGGGACACCGTCACCAAAATCAAATCCAACCTGGCGGTCAATTCGCTCGTAGCGGTCTTTTTTCAGGGGCGGTGGGCTGGCTTCCGGATTTCCTCCCTGTTTTTTGCGTGCCTCCTGCTCGGCCTTTTGTTTATCTTGAAATTCCTTTCGCTCGTTGAAGTTGAAGCCACCGTAGTAGTTGGCCTTCAGCCCGCGTTCGTTTCCAAAACCGACTGTACCTCGGAAACTGACGATCAAATCCGCCACCGAGTTTTGGTATTGGGAGACGGTGAGTCGGGTCAGGTCTATCCGGGACGGGGTGTTCCGGGCACGGGCTTCCACGGAGTAAAAGGCGTCGTAAATATATTGGGCAACAGCCTTGGCGTCTTCGCCAACACATAGTTCGGGGTGATCCTCCGGCATGGTGCGCTCGATTCGCTTCGCCAGAGTTGCCACGTCTCGGCTTCCAGTGAGTGGTTCGTCGGTCTTGCCCTTGACAGCGGCACCGTTTTCCGCGTGGCACTCGACGCAGAGTTTTTTGTAAATAACTGCCCCGGGGTGAGTTGGCCCGGGATGTTCAGCCCCCTGTGCACACCAAGCCAGAGCCAGGACCATAAGGATGGCTGGTTGTGATCGGTAGAATAATAGATAAAGGGTGGAATACATGATCGAGAGCAATCACAAAAAATTACGTCTGAATGCGACACCATGCCTCAAGTTCCGCTCCGCGCAAATGCGCAGAAACCAGCCCGGTTGCTTCGCCAGCGCAATTCCGCTCAAAATCATAATTTACAAATTTCCCAGTTTGGTCTTAAGATAGGCGGAAATATGATTACGTCGAAAGAGGAGGTTATCGAGGGAACAGACAAAGAGGTCATTGAAGAATTAAAGCAGGCTTATGCCTCGATGAAACGGCAGTTGGATCTCGTCATCGTCGGGCAGAACGAGGTAATCGAACAGCTCCTAATCGCAATTTTCTGTCGCTCCCATGCGCTTCTTGTGGGGGTTCCAGGACTAGCCAAAACTCTTCTGGTATCGACACTTGCCGAGGTACTTGACCTGAGCTTTAAACGCATCCAGTTCACCCCGGACCTGATGCCTGCGGACATTACCGGGACCGAAGTTTTGGAGGAGGATATGACCACCGGAAAACGGATTTTCAAATTCGTCAGAGGCCCGGTTTTCGCCAATATGATTCTTGCCGATGAGATCAACCGGACCCCGCCGAAAACCCAGGCTTCGCTGCTGGAAGCGATGCAGGAGCACCATGTCACCATCGGCGAAGAGACCTACCCGCTGCCTGATCCTTTTTTTGTACTCGCCACCCAGAACCCAATCGAGCAGGAGGGCACCTACCCGCTGCCGGAAGCCCAGCTCGACCGCTTTATGTTTAACATCCGGGTCGATTACCCGTCAGTTTCGGAAGAAGAGGCAATCATAAAGCGCGTCACCGGAACCTACAAAGCGAAGCCCGCAAAGATTCTCGATGCCGAGGGGGTGAGTCGCCTCCAGCAAGTCGTACGGCGGATTCCAGCGGCGGATCACGTGGTATCATTTGCGGCAACCCTGGCCCGGGCGTCCCGCCCCAAACAGCCAGAAGCGCCTGACTTCGTCAAGGAAATGGTGTCCTGGGGAGCTGGTCCGCGCGCCGGAATTTACCTGATCCTCGCCGCTAAAGCCCGTGCCATTCTCCAAGGGCGCTACCACACGACAACGGAAGACGTCAAAGCTGTGGCTCTTCCAGTGCTGCGTCACCGGGTCTTGACCACTTTCAACGCCGAAGCCGCAGGGGTGACCAGTGATGACATCGTGACGATGCTGATCAAGCACTTCAAGCCCAAGGCCGATTTCGACGTGTAAGAGGGGAGTGATGGAGTGATGGAATCCCGGAGGGATTCTCCATGAATAGCCAGGGGTCGAACGACCCCTGAATTTAAGCCCAGAATTCATACAACCCTGGTAAGGGTTGGCCTATCGCGAGGGAAAAGCCAAGTAATCCCGCAAAGCCGGAACTCGGCGGCAGCTATTTGGCGAGCCCCGAGTGTGAACCGTCGCAAAAAGGCTGATTGGCACTGTGTTTGCAGTTACATAGGGAGAACCTTTTTTTGATCTCCACGGTGAATTTCTTTGGGGAAAAGCCGAAGCCTTTGTGCGACCCATCGCAAAAGGGCTGGCTGGCTGATCGCCCGCAGGTGCACCAGAAATAATCACCCGGTTCAAGTTCTAGTACCGCTGGCTTGGTATCAGCAATCTTTGGTTTGTCCATGGGGTTGAAGTTATCCAATAGCAGAAGCTTGTCCAGCTTTTCTCCAATCCGTCCGGAAAAGACGGCTTCCGGTCACAAACGGATTCCCTTCACCGCCAGATACTGGTCGCTCTTGGTTCCGTATTGGGCGCGAAGCGCGGGTGAGGTTCACGCTGCTGATAATTTTAGTGGATAGTCGTTTGGTTTATTGTAGTGAAGTTTCTTTCTGGGTCTTTGATTGATTTCGTCCTCTACATCTTGGAGTAATTTATTGTCTATGGCTTTAAAGCTGCTGCCCTTTTCAAAATATTGTCGCAGCAGACCATTGTGGTTTTCAACAAGCCCCTTTTCCCATGAATGATAGGGCGCGCAGAAATACCCTCTTGAACCCAGTGCTCGGGAGACCTCAAGATGCCCGGCGAATTCAAGACCGTTGTCGTAGGTGATGGTGCGAACTTTCAGGGGCGTGAGTGATTCGATGAGTGCTTTGGATACCGCCTCTTTGGTTTTCTCATCCAGTTTCCGATTCCGGGCTGTGATAGGTTTGCAACCGAGCTTCTACCTCAGCGGCGAGATCGCCTGTGATTTTCCTGGTGCGCCTTTGTTTGAGCTTCCTCCCAGCGGCAAGTTTGCCCGCCTGCTTCGGGCGGTAGCCTCGCTTCCCTGAGTTGCGGGAGATCTCTCGGCTTATCGTGCTTTCAGTGAAGTCAATCACCTCGGCAATTTCTTTTTGAGTTTTGTTTGCCCTGAGCAATCGATGAATCGTGTCACGGTCTTGTTGGTTGAGGCGTCGGTATGAGGTTGGCATTGTTAAGTTTTGTTAAGCATTGCTCTACCACACTGCCGCGCCTCTTCCAACTCTCAGTTGCGCTAGCACTTTGAAACGGCCGTATTTAAAACTATGAATGCTCGACAGAATAATAAAACGCGCATGTATATATCTATAAATAATTACTTCGCCAGACCAGAGAATCAGGCAGCCGTTACCCGGCTTCCTGCGTTCGCAACAGAATACCAGTTATTCCAACCCATCCCTGGAAAAATCCTGGAGGAAGCGAGAAGGCAACAAGGATCAATTAGCGTGGGAATCACCGAGGACAAAGGCCTTGTCCGCACCCTGATGGCGGATCAGGCGGCTCGCATCGCTGCCGCGGTGTAGACCTGCGCTGATGTCGCGGGAGATCGCACTCTGTATGCCGGCGTCAACTACACCCGCACCGATTTTATCGGTTGCCGCGAGATCGACGCTGCCAACCTGGCTGAAAACGTGCTGGCCATCGCCACTGAAAAGCTCAGTGTCCTCGGCGACTATGGAGTGGATCAGGCCGGGCTCGATGAGTTGGATTCCGTCATCGACCACTTCTCACGCGCCATCGGCAAACCGCGTGCCAAAATCACGGATCGCAAAGCCGTTACTGATACCCTGCCGCTGCTCTTCAGCCGGGCCGACCAGCATTTGCAAAGGCTCGACCGTCTCGTCAAAGTGCTCGAAATCACCCACCCTGATTTTGTGCTCGGTTATCGCAACGCCCGCCCCATCGTAAGCCAGCGTGGCAGCCAGAATGCCGTTGCCGCGAGTGCCGCAATCACCACGACCGCCGCCGCCATCGCTCCCATGCCGCCCGTGCTCCTTCCCGCACCCGTCACCGCTGACTTTATTGACGGTGAAGAAGACACCGACGCCGCTTAATCCCAGTGTTAAGGTATAGGTAGCCATTCAAAACCAAGAAAGCCTTCCCAGAAACGGGAAGGCTTTTTTTTGTGGATCGGGTCCGGACCACAAGCCAAAGGGTTCACGGTCAACCACAGAGATTTTGCTGATTGTACCCCTCTTTAATCGAAATCGCGCCCCTTGTTTTAAGGCAAAATGATTCTCTGTTGGGACACATGAGGACGATTCCAGATCAGATTGAACGGCGCAGATTCATCAGCGGGGCACTCACCGGTGCCGCAGCGCTCACCGCACTGGGGCGGGAAACTGCTCTAGGAGCTGAGCCCCCGGCTAAAGCAGGCACCTGTCGTGAAGAGGCCCGCGATTTGCCGCTGGTCAGCGATGCAGATGTGATCGTGTGCGGCGCAGGACCAGCCGGGGTCAGTGCCGCGATCTCCGCCGCACGGGCGGGGGCAAAGGTTCGGCTTTTTGAAGCTCACGGTGCCCTCGGGGGAGTCTGGACTTCGTCATTGCTCGGTTATTTGCTCGATTTCGACAAGCCGGGATTAAACATCGAACTGGTGCGAAAATTGCGGGAGCGGGATGCGATCAACGGCTCGGGCATGAATGGCCTGAGCTATCAGCCAGAGGAGATGAAACTGCTCCTGGAGGAGCTTTGTATCACTGCGGGCGTGAAAATCCAGTTGCACACCCGCATCGCCGGAGCTTTGCACGATGGAGGGCGACTTTCCACCGTCATCACCGAATCAAAGTCGGGTCGGCAGGCCTGGAGCGCTCCCGTGTTTATCGACACAACTGGTGACGGAGACCTCGGGGCCCAGGCGGGTTGCGAATTTGAGATCGGCCGGGATAAAGCCTGTCCCTGCCAGCCCATGACGATGTATGCCCTGCTCGTGGTCAGGGACGTGACGCAAATTGCCGAGTGTATCCACGGCACCGGCGATGGTGGGCGACAAGTCGGGCCAAAGGCTTTTCAGGACACGCTGAAGCGGGCCGGGGTTACGCCCAGCTACGGTCGGGCGTGTTTGTTTCCCATTCAGGGTAATCTCGTGCTGCTGATGGCGAACCACGAATACGGAATCAACGCGACTGATGCCGCGCAAGTGACCGAGGCCACCCTGCGAGCCCGGGGCGAGCTGCACCAGATCGTGCGCGGCCTGCGCAAACTCGGTGGTCCCTGGGACGGAGTCCAGATCGCCGCCACCCCGGAGCAGATCGGGATCCGCGATGGACGCCGCATTCTGGGCCGCTATTTTATGACCAGCGAGGATCTAATCAAGGGTGCCACCCAGGAAGATGCCGTGGTCCGGACCACTTTCCCCGTGGACATCCACGCGCTTACGGCCGAGGACAACAAAAAAGCAGCCTATCATAACGCAGGTGTGAAGATGAAACCCTACGACATCCCGCTGCGAGCCCTCATCGCCCGAGACGTGGATGGGCTCATGATGGCAGGCCGCTGCATCAGCGGTGACTTTATCGCCCACGCCAGCTACCGCGTGACGGGAAATGCCGTCGCCATGGGAGAAGCCGCCGGAGCCGCTGCCGCCATCGCCGCAAAAAATAAGATCGCGCCGCATGAGGTGCCCTGGACTGAGGTAAAACCCGTAATCGAAAAGGCTCGGCTCGCAGGAGCCTGATTAAAGACTTTCACAATTGGCGTTATTAAAATGAAAATCAAATCACAGCACATTATCATTGCTCTCTTCATCACTACCGCAGCCATGATCACCCTGGCACAGGAAAAACCCACAGCACCTGCGCCCGTTCGAGCCTTCATCGACGATGAAGCGCCGGGCTGGCGATCACTCACCGCAGCGGATTTCGTCAAGGTCAACAGCGCTGAAGACACCTGGAAATGGGAGGGTGGAGTGCTTCATTGCACCGGGCGGCCCCTCAGCGTGATGCGCACGAAGAAGGAGTTTGTTAATTTCGAGATGGTGGTGGAGTGGATGCATGAAAAGGCTGCGGGCAACTCCGGGGTCTTTGTCTGGACGACCCCGGCCTCCATCGAAAGACTCACCGCCGCAGGCAAGCCAGGCCTGCCCAGTGGTATCGAGGTGCAGGTCCTCGATCATGGCTACACCGACTTGATCAAGGCTGGTGGAGGTAAAACCGACTGGTTCGGCACCAATGGCGATGTTTTCCCCGTGGGTGTGAAGATGAAGCCCTTCCCACCGGTGTCGCCCGATGGCAGCCGCAGCTTCCCGCGCAAGCACCTCGCCCATGGCCACGGAAATTGGAATCAATACTACATCCGCGCCATCAACGGGGAAGTCCGCCTCTGGGTGAACGGCGAGGAAGTCTCCGGCGGCACCGCCATCGAGCCCCGCCGGGGTTACCTCTGCCTGGAAAGCGAAGGCTCGCCCATCCAATTCCGCAAGCTGCGGTTGCGCGAGCTGCCGTAAATCTTTCCAAACATTGATGAAACAATCACCCAAAAATATCTCCACTCGCCGCACCTTTATCGCCACAAGCGCTGCCGCCCTGGCTGCTCCCTATATACGGGCGCAAAGCAAGACCGCGCCGAATTTCCATGGCAGCAGCATCGGTCACGGTGGTTTCCGCTACCGGGTGGACAAACTATGGTGTAAGGCCGACAAATCCACCCACCCGGTCAAAGACTGTCACGAGATGGTGCAATCCGCTGATGGACGCCTCTTTCTCGTCACCAATCACAAGCAAAACAATGTCATCATCTTCGATGTCGATGGCAACGTGCTCAACGCCTGGACCCTGGGTTATTCCGCTGGTCACGGTCTGACTCTGCATCGCGAGAGTGATGGTACCGAATATCTCTACCTCACCGACAACACCGGCCATGTCGTAAAGACCACTCTGGATGGCAAAGTCGTGCTGGACCTTCCGCATCCGGCCAAGTGCGGTGCCTATACCGAAAAGGAGGCCTACAATCCCACGGAGACCGCGATCGGCCCAAATGGCGACATCTATATTGCAGATGGGTATGGCTCGCAGTATGTATTGCGTTTTGACAAAACGGGGAAATTCATCGCCAAATTCGGCGGCAGGAGTACTCAGCCCGTCAATCCCGGTAAGTTCATGCAAGCGCACGGCATCGCCCTCGACACGCGAGGCGGGCAACCGCTCCTCGTCTGCACCGAGCGAATCCGTAATGAGTTTAACTGGTTCACCCTTGATGGTCAGCATGTGCGCGGTGTGTATCTGCCTGGAGCCTATGTGAGTCGCCCGGTGATTCACGATCAATATCTCTACTCCGGCGTGTGCTTCGGTGCCAAGCCCGATGACTACCGCATGTGGCAGGGCCGCGGCTTTGTCACCATTCTCGACGACAAGGATCAAGTCATCTCCAACCCCGGTGGCAAAGCACCCCAATATGAGGAAAACCGGCTCAAAGTGTTGCTGCAAGACCAGCCCGTCTTTAACAATTGCCACGATGTCTGTGTGGACTCGAATCACAACCTCTACGTCTGCCAGTGGAATAGCGGGAGTGTGTATCCCTATAAACTACATCGCGAAGCATGAGGTGTAAATCAATCCCAGTCTCATGCCTGCGCTGACTTTTCAGAAAGCCGTTGAGTTGGCCCGTCAGCTCGCCGGAAAGGGCGAATGGGCCGAGGCCGAGGCGGTTTTTTACCAGATTCTGGGCCAGCTTCCTGGTCACGCCGAGTCTTGGCACCAACTCGGCCTGCTCGCCCTGCGACGCGGCGATGCTTCCGTTGCCATCGCGCATTTCGATAAAGCGATTGCGGCTGCACCGGACCGGGTCGGCTATCACATGAATATCGCGGTCGCGCAACGTGCTCTCGGGCAATTCGATCCAGCAGCGGAATCCTACCGCACCGCTGGCCGGTTGGCCCCTGATTGGGCGGATGTCGCCCACCACCTCGGTGCCACCCTTTTGGATCTCGATGAGGTTACTGACGCCATCGAATCCTTTCGCCGGGCTGTCGTCCTTGACCCCGGTGTGGCCGAATATCATACCCACCTCGGGATCGCTCTGGATCGCAATGGCTTTTTCGAAGAGGCTGCAGAGGTTCACCGCCGCGCCATCTCTTTGCGCAGTGATCTCGCCATTGCCC
This sequence comes from Verrucomicrobiales bacterium, assembly GCA_041742015.1. Lineage (GTDB taxonomy): Bacteria > Verrucomicrobiota > Verrucomicrobiia > Verrucomicrobiales > DEV007 > Arctic95D-9. The sequence goes on from JBGSJM010000028.1 coordinate 17,982, forward strand.
ACACTCACCTCGGCAACAGCCTGTTCAATCTTGATCGTTTTGAGGAGGCGGTCGCCTGCCACCAGGAGGCTGTCATTATCGAGCCTTCGCTGGTCACGGCTCACAATAACCTTGGGGTTGTGCTCCGCGCTCTTGGCGACATCGAGGGATCGGTCGACGCCCTCCGCCATGCGATCAAGATCGTCCCCGAAAATGTCGAAGCCCACCTGAACCTCGCTCAGACCTTGTTGCTCGCAGGACGTTATGCCGAGGGCTGGACTGAGTATGAGTGGCGCGTCCAGCTCGATCCCGTTCACGTGGCCCGCGCCCCGTTTAGCCAGCCTCTTTGGGATGGCGCGCCGCATCCCGGTGAGACGCTTTTTGTCTGGAGCGATCAGGGCTTCGGCGACATCATCCAGTTCTCCCGGTACCTTGCGTTCCTCGATTACAGTGGAATGCGCATTGTGTTGGGATGTCGTCCTGCCTTGCGGCGATTGCAGGAGTCGATCCCGGGTATCGCCGTTTTCGTTAGCGAAGGTGAGCCCCTGCCAACTTTTGATCGACATCTTCCCATTTCCAGGCTGCCCTTTGTACTGCGCGATAGGGTGACCGGTGTATCGGCAGCGGTGCCCTATCTCGCGCCACCGCAGGATGCGGGAAATCATTGGAGGGAGCGCCTCGCCAGGCCAGGCTTTCGGGTCGGGCTGGTTTGGGCGGGTCAGCCACTCCAGCGTTTCGACCGCCGCCGCTCTCTTACGATTTCGGCTCTGGCACCGATTTTTTCCGCCGTTGGTGATCGGGGCGCCTTTTTCAGTCTGCAAAAAGGTGACGCGGTGTCCCAACTCGTCGATTCCGACCTGCCCATCATCGATCTCTCGGCTGATCTCCATGATTTTGCGGAGACGGCCGCTGCCATCGGGAATCTGGATTTGATTATCAGCGTCGACACAGCTGTGGCCCATCTCGCTGGTTCGCTTGGTCGGCAGGTGTGGACGCTAATTTCGTCCCCGCCTGATTGGCGCTGGCAGATTAATCGTGAGGATTCGGATTGGTACCCGACGATGCGTCTTTTCCGGCAAAGCCGCCCCGGTGACTGGAGTGAACCAATCCAGCGCGCTGCTGACGCATTGCGGAAGGTTGCTGGAGTCGGACCGGGAGCCTGACTCGGATAACTGGACCGAGTTTTTGTTAGTGAAAGTCATGGGAGTAAGTCTCAATGGTGGTGGCAAACTCCAGCGCTTCGACGTATTCCGTGAAAATGGAGGTGACGTCATCGACCTTTTGGAGGTATCCATAAATTTTTAGAAAAGGTTCCATCGTGATGGTGAGTCGGTGTTTTTCATAAATCGAGGAGGGCACGAAAGCGTTGGAGATTCCGGTCTCGTCCTCCAGACTGATGAACAGGTTCCCTTTGGCGGTGCCCGGGCGCTGTCGGCAAATCACCAACCCGGCGATAATCAAACGGTTCCCGTGCTGGCCATGTTTCAAGTTGGCCGCAGTCCAGATGTTGGTTAACTGGCTCCGGATATAGGCCATCGGATGCTGGCCAGTCGTCAAATTTAAGCCCTCGTAATCCGCGCGGAGTTTCTCAACCGGATTCATCGGCACCAGCGGGCTGGCGGGATTGATCGTACCCTGTTGAATCGCTGATTGTACCCTGTTGAGTCCGGGACTGTACCCTGTTGAATCAGCGACTGGTATGGGCTTGTCGGCGCAGTAGGTGATGAGGCTGTCTTTTTCAGCGACTTTTAGGCTCGCAGGAAGGGCCGCCTCCCGCCGCTGGCTCCAGGAAAAGAGATCGTCGGGATCGAGAATGGTTTCCACTTTCCAGAGCGCATCACGGCGATGCTGGCTCAGGCAGTCGAGCGCACCAATTTTTGCGAGAATCCGGCGTTGATCTTTATTGATCGCGGTTCGCTGCAAAAAGTCTTCCAGCGAAGTCCAATCCTGGATCGCCCGCTGCATGATGATGCGGGCACCAGCCATGCGGTCTAGCCCCCTGACCTGGTGCAGGCCGAGGCGGATGCACTGGTCGGTTTCCACGATGGTGTCGTAGTCCGAATCCCTCACACAGACGGGTTCCACTTTGATGCCGTGGTGCCCGGCGTCTTTGATCAGGGTCGCGACGGAGTAGAAGCCCATGGGTTGGTTGTTGATCAGGGCGGTGTAGAACTCGGCGGGGCGATGGACTTTCAACCACACGCTGACGTAGGTGAGCAGGGCGAAGCTGATGGCGTGACTCTCTGGAAAACCATAGAGGGCGAAGGACTTGATGGAGCTTTCAATCCGGTCCTGCACTTCGCGATCAACTTGTTTGGCATTCATCGCTGCGCGCAATTTGGCGATGACTTTTTTCATCCGGACATCGGAGCGATTAAAGCTGATGGCGCGGCGCAGTTCCTCGGCTTCGGAACCGGTGAAATCGGCAATGATCATGGCCATTTTCAGAACCTGTTCCTGAAAAATGGGGACACCGAGAGTGCGCTTCAGGCAGGGTTCAAAGAGCGGATGAATGTAGTCGATGGGTTCTTTGCCACGTCGGCGGTTGAGGTAGGGGTGAACCATATTTCCCACGATGGGACCGGGGCGAATCAAGGCGACCTCGACAACGAGGTCGTAGAAGCAGGCCGGTTTCATCCGGGGGAGGGTGGATTGCTGGGCGCGGCTTTCAATCTGGAAAACGCCGATGGTATCAGCATTTTGAGCCATCTCATAGACGGCGGGATCGTCCTGGGGGATGGTGTGGAGGTCGAATTCCCTCCCGGCACCGCGCTGGCGGCAGAGGGTGACGGTGTCCTGAATGGCGGCCATCATCCCGAGGCCGAGGAGGTCGACTTTTACGATGCCGAGGTCCTCGCAGTCGTCCTTGTCCCATTGCACAATGACTCTCCCGGGCATGGAGGCGTTTTCGAGCGGGACAACGGTGTCGAGGGGGCGCTCGGAAATAATCATCCCTCCGGAATGCTGCCCAAGATGGCGGGGGAGTCCGTAAACCGATTGCAGGAGGCTGATCAGGGCGGGTAATCGGGGGTGTTGTCCGGAAAGTCCAGCTTTCTGGATCTGTTCTTCGAGTTCAAGGGTGTGGGGAAAATCGCCGTGACCGTAGAGATCGGAAAAGCGACCGATGACGTCTTCCGGCAGATTGAGGACTTTGCCCATTTCCCGCATGGAACTGCGCCCCCGGTAAGTGATGACATTGGCGGTCATGGCAGCACCCCGGGGGGTGTATTTTTGGTAGACGTGCTGGATGACTCGTTCCCTCCGGTCGCCGCTGGGGAGGTCGAGATCGATATCGGGCCAGGAGTTGCGGCCTTCGCTGAGGAAGCGCTCGAAGAGCAGTTCCTGTTTGATCGCGTCCACCGCAGTGATCCCGAGGCAGTAACAAACTGCACTGTTGGCGGCACTGCCCCGGCCCTGCACAAGGATGCCGTCCCGCCGGGCAAAATCGACGATATCTTTGACAATGAGAAAGTAACCGCTGAAATTTAATTTCCCGATGATGCGCAATTCGTGATCGAGTTGTTGGCGGATTTTAGGGGTGATTTTTCCGTAGCGTTTTTTGGCACCGAGGTCGGTTTCCCGGCGGAGGACGTCCGGCATGGTTTCGCCTTCACCAGTGGGGAATTTCGGAAACTCGTAGCCCAGATTTTCGAGAGTAAATTCGAGGTGATCAGCGATTCGTGCGGTGTTGTCGAGTGCTTCGGGCCAGTCGGCGAAGAGGTTTTTCATCTGCGCGGCGGATTTGAGGTATCGTTCCGAGTTGCGTTCGAGGAGTTTACCGGCCTCATCGAGATGGGTGTAGTTCCGGAGGCAGGTAAAGGCGTCCTGCAGAAGGCGGCCCTGGCGTTCGGCGTAACAGGCACCATTTGAGGCTATGAGGCGGAGCCCTTCCGCTTCGGCAAGGTCTTTGAGACAGCGGTTGATCCAGGATTCCCCCCGGGTGAGGTGGCGCTGTACCTCGACGCAAACATTGTCTTTACCGAAGAGATGAATGAGTCGCCGGGTATGAGCGCGGGCCAGATCGCGATCTCCCTGCTCCAGGGCACGGCGGACGGGGCCTTCTTCATCTCCGGTGAGGCAGATCAGGCCAGCGGTAAAGGGCTCCCATTCCAGCCAGTCAACCGAGCCTTCACCTTTGGCGGAACGCAGTTTCATCCGGGTGATAAGCTGGCAGAGATTTTGGTATCCCCGGCGATTTTTGACCAGGACAGGCAGGACCGAGCTGTCGGCCATGGTGATTTCGGCTCCGATGATGCCGCGCACGCCAAATTCCTTTCCGGCGTGGTGAACTCGGGCTGAACCGAAGACACCATCCCGGTCTAGCATGCCGATTACAGGCATTTTAAGTTGGGCCGCGCGCATCACCACATCCTCCGGTTGCGAGGAACCACGAAGAAAGCTGAAGGCGCTACGGGCATGGAGTTCAATAAAAGCCAAAATAATTTAAACACTGTTCTTAAAACCATTGCATTTTTGAATGTATTGTGCAAATGTTTTTTAAAACAAAATGAGATATGAGGATTGTTGCTTTCGTTTCGAATAATTTGGTTGATAGAAGGGTGAATCTTTTTTACAGAGGGTTTCCTAAATTTATCATTGAACTCAATTTAACCTTTCTTCCCCTGTTGATTCAGGGTTAAACAAAATCATGAAAATCCTGATTGTTGGGGCCGGTGGAGTCGGTCGGGTAGTTGCCTACAAGTGCGCAGAAATGGTTGACAAGGATACGGACTTGATGCTGGCAAGTCGTACTGAATCAAAATGTGTGGAAATAGCTGATGACATTAAGAAACGACTCGGCCGCAAAGTGGCGACAGCGAGTGTTGATGCCGATAATGTGCCCGCGATGGTGGCTTTGATCAAAAAGTTCAAGCCGGAGATGGTGCTCAATGTGGCGCTTCCCTATCAGGATTTGAACATCATGGACGCCTGTCTGGAAACCGGGGTGCACTACCTGGATACAGCTAATTACGAACCACGTAATAATCCAAAGTTCGAATATCACTGGCAATGGGCCTATCAGGAACGCTTTGAGAAAAAGGGATTGATGGCGCTTTTGGGATCGGGTTTTGATCCGGGGGTAACCAATGTTTATTGCGCCCATGCTGCGGCGAATCACTTTGATACGATGGATACGATCGACATCATCGATTGCAATGCCGGTGACCACGGGTTGCCTTTTGCGACGAATTTTAACCCGGAAATCAACATCCGGGAAATCACCGCGCCGGGCCGATGGTGGAATGTTGATCATTGGGAGGAAGTTGAAGCGATGTCGATCCATCATTCGTTCGATTTTCCAGGAGGAATCGGGCCGAAAGAGGTTTACCTCCTGTATCATGAGGAAATGGAGTCGCTTTCAAAAAATCTAAAGGTGAACAAGCTCCGATTCTGGATGACTTTTTCCGAGAGATATTTGACTCATCTCCGGGTGCTTGAAAACGTTGGGATGACTTCGATCGAGCCGATTAACTTTCAGGGACAATTGATTGCTCCGCTGGAGTTTTTGAAAGCAGTCCTGCCGGAGCCCTCATCTCTCGGGCCGCTCACCAAAGGGAAGACCTGTATTGGTTGCCTGATCAAGGGCAAGCAAGGTGGCAAGGCAAAGACCTACTATATTTATAACATTTGCGATCATGAGGAGGCTTTCAAGGAAACGGGAGCCCAGGCGATCAGTTATACCACGGGAGTTCCGGCTGCTGTTGGTGCGAAAATGATGATGGACGGTCATTGGATGAAGCCGGGGGTGTGGAATATGGAGCAATTGGACCCGGCACCTTTTCTAAAAGAGTTGTCGATCAGGGGCCTTCCTTATGTGGAAACGGAACTCGAAGAATTTACCGCGCCATCACAACCGGTAGCCGTTGGTGCAAAGTGATATGGCTGCACACGATCTGCCTCTCGAAAAAATCGAGGGGTCATCTTATGTCATTGATCTGGCCAAAATCCGCTACAATATGCGGATTCTGGATCGGGTGCAAAAGGAGGCTGGATGTGAAATCCTCCTTGCCCTCAAAGGATTTTCGACAATTGCGGTCTTCCCTGAGATGCGTCAGTGGCTGGCGGGGTGCTGCGCGAGTGGCTTATGGGAAGCCCGGCTGGCAAGGGAGGAGTTCGGAAAACAGGTGCACACCTATTCGCCGGGTTACTCTCCATCGACATTTGATGAGATTTTGGAGTTGTCGGATCATCTAACATTTAATTCCCTGTCACAATGGCGGACGTTTCGGGAGGTCTGCCGGGCGGCACCTGCCAAAAAAGTGGGACTTCGGATCAATCCAGAATGCTCCACTGGTCATGTTCCGCTTTATGATCCCTGTGCGCCTTATTCCAGGCTTGGGGTGAGGGCGGAAGAGATCGAGAAAGCTGGTGATGAGATTCTGGAGGGTCTGACGGGCCTGCACAGTCACACCCTCTGCCAGCAGACGACTGAGCCGTTGGAGTTGACGATCCGGGCCATCGAAGAGAAGTTCGGCAAATGGTTAAGCCGGATGGATTGGTTTAATTTCGGTGGAGGGCATCACATCACACGAAGTGATTACGATGTTGATCACTTGATTTCACTGGTGAAAAGTTTTTCAAAGCGGTGGGGATTACATGTCTTTTTGGAACCGGGGGAAGCCCATGTGATCAATACCGGATACCTGGTGACCACGGTTTTGGATGTCATCAACAACGGGATGGATCTCGCGATTATCGATGTTTCAGCGACGTCGCACATGCCTGATATTTTGGAAATGCCCTACCGACCACCGCTTCGGGATGCTGGTGAGCCGGGGGAGAAACCATTCACCTATCGATTGGGTTCGCCCTCGTGTCTGGCCGGGGATGTCTTTGGTGATTACTCGTTTGATAAACCGCTCAAAGTCGGGGACAATTTGGTTTTCGAGGATCAGGCCCAATATACCTTGGTGAAGACCTCGTATTTCAATGGTATCCAACACCCTGCGATCTCGATTTGGGATTCGGAGACAGGTGAATTTTATGTGACCCGAAAATTCGACTACTCCGATTTTTTGAACCAGAAGGGTTGAGGGCAGGGGTTTACTCCAACTGGAGCCTGGCAAGAGATCCGTAAAGACTGCCTGGTTTTTCGACTAATTCATCATGGGTGCCGCGCTCATGAATGGATCCACCTGACATGACCAGAATCTGATCGCAGCGGCGCACCGTGCTGAGACGATGGGCAATGATAATGGTGGTGCGATCTTTCATCAATTTGTCGAGAGCATCCTGAACAAGGCGTTCACTCTCGGCGTCCAGACTGCTGGTGGCTTCATCCAGAATCAAAATTGCTGGGTCGGCAAGAATGGCTCTGGCGATCGCGATCCTTTGGCGTTGACCTCCGGAAAGCTGGGCTCCGCGATCACCCACCAGAGTTTGATAGCCATCACTCAGTCCCTCAATGAAATTGTGAGCGTTGGCTTTTTTTGCGGCGCTGATGATTTCTTCGTTCGTGGTGCCTGGCTTACCGTAAGCGATGTTTTCCCTGATGCTGCCTCCAAAGAGAAGCACCTCTTGGGGAACTAAGGCCAGATTTCGGCGAAGATCGGTGAGATTCATGTCCCGAATCGGTTTCCCGTCGATGCGAATCTCTCCGCTGGTGGGATCGTAAAAACGAAACAAGAGTGAGACGGTGGTGGATTTACCGGAACCGCTCGGCCCGACCAGGGCAATGTGCTGCCCAGCTTTGGCGGTGAGGTTAAAATCGCGCAGGACCACGGTATCTGGTCGAGTCGAATAGGAAAAACTGACATTTTTCATCTCAATTTCTCCAGAAAAACGAGTTTTTGAGGACGTTTGGGCATCTTCCGGTTCTGTGGCATCCTTCAAGATTTCCCGAACCCTTTCGGTGGCTCCCAGAGACCGCTGCAATTGGGTGATCAACTCGGGAAACTGCATAAAAGAGGCAGCAATCATCCCCGTCAGGCTCGCGAACTGAGTCAGCTCCTCCTTCCCGATTTCACCAGTATTTAACATTCGCAGGGCGAACCAGGCGACTAATATCAGCGCCACGCTAAAGGCGAAAATAATAAAGGCAATAAACGAGGCCCGCGGTGTGGCGGCGCGTATAGCGGTTTTCAGGTATTCCCCCAGGTTACTGGTGTATCTGCTCACTTCAAAAGTCTCATTGCGAAAGGCTTTTACACTCACAATACTCTGCAAACTCTCATCCACCACCACCTGGGAAGCCGCCAGATTATCCTGGGCCTTTTTGGTGAGCTTGCGAATTTGCGAGCCGAAAATGGCGATCAAAATGATGACCACGGGAATCGTCCCGATCATGAATAGTGAAAGTTTCACTGACATATTCAGAATTAATATGAGACAGAGCAGAAGCATCACGGAATGACGGATCAGCATCGGTATCGTCACGACCAGGGTCTCCCGCATCGCCTCCACATCATTGGCGAGGCGGGAAGCCAGTTCACCCACCCGGCGTTGATTGAGGGTGGCCATGGGGAGGCGAATGATCCGGCTGAAGGTATCAATCCGCAGGGCCGCCAAAGCCCGCTCGGAAGCTCTCGCAAAAAGCAGGATCCGCCAAAAGGCGATAAATGCCTGGATACCAACGATTGTAACCAAAAACCATAGCTCGGAGTTTAATTCCGCCAACCACTGTGCCCCATTGGCCCCGCCAATTCCTTTCCCAATAATGGCTGCTAGCGTTTTGATAAAAACGATCGTCAACGATCCGGTGATGGCCAGAGCAATCAGGGCCGGGATAAATACCCAATAGTGTGGACGAAGGTAGGTTAGGAAAAAGCCCGCGTCTTTCCACGCGGTGCGGTCCCATAGTTTTTTGCTGGCTCGGTCCTCGGTCGTCATCACGGTTTTAAACAACTTGAGATAACCGATAAATCATCGGCAATCACCTGCCGATGCTAAGCTCACTGAGACTAAATTAAACCAGTTTTTTGAAATAATCCACTGGGTGGAGATGATGCTGATTAAGAAGATAAGAAATGATTATTTCTTGCCCTTTTTGTCGTCTTTTGGAGTGGTGGGTTTATCATCTGTTTTCGGAGTTGCCGTGCCTTTGGGATCAACCGGGGCACCTTTGCCCTTGGGACCAGCCGGAGCACCTTTGCCTTTGGGATCGGTAGGGGCTCCTTTGGGATCAGATTTGCCATCAGCAGGTGCTGCACCCTTACCATCAGCAGGAGCGGGTTCAGGCGGCTTTTCCTTTACAACCAAAACTACGTCTACTTCAGGCATCACTGCAAATTCTTGAAATTGAGCTGGTATTGGAGTCTCCGGGAACCTCTTGCTGAAAAAATAAGCGACGCTCTGCATTTGCCTTAAGGGAGCCTTTCGTAATTTCTCATTCTCAGACTTCAGAAGTGGATTTTGGGATTGCAGCACCATGGAAGCACCCATGGCCTGTTTGCTCAAAAAGGGCTCATTTGCAAAGGTAAAACTGAAGACACGGAAATAGTCCTGCAGAGCTTTGTCTTTCTCTCCTTTTGATTCATAAACTTTTGCCCTGAGAAAGGCGAATTGAACCAATTCACTTTGGGGCATCTTGACGAAATTGGGTGCAGGAAGCAGGCTGCCTTGTCCCACCACGGGTTCCTGGTAGGGAGCTATGGCCGATTCAACCTCAGCCATATTACCGCCACCGTAAATCGACCAGATCTTTTGCAGTTTGATGAAATTTTTGTATTGATCCCCCAGCATGCTGTCCATACTTTTCCCAGTTGGAGAATCCAAAAGTGCTTTCATTGAACCAAAGCTTCCGGCCCGACGCAGACTTTCGATCTGATAAAACATTGCTTCCGAAGCGAAGTTCTGCGGGATGTGCAGGATAATTTGATAGGCCGAAACCACTTCACCGAATTTCTTGGCCGCTTCCATGTAGTCGTTGGCCGCAAAGGCTGCTCTCGCATCAGCCAGCACTTCACTTCGATCCTCCAGACGAATCAATTTGTCGAGCCCGGTGCCTTTGATCTCTGCAAGAGAAACCTCAGTTCCTGGGACCCCGGCTGTGACGGAGAAAAGAATGGCTCCCGGCTTTGATCCCTGAATAAATCCCTGAGGATTCCCACCAGCAGTTTTTCCAATTGTGGCAGGGGTTTCCCTGACCTGAGCTTGCAGGCTCACCCCACCAAGTACCAGCACCAGAAATGTTGATTTCAAAAATTTCATTTTCGTTTTTTGGTTAGTTTCAGTTAGGTGGACCAGTTATTTTGCAGCAGACTCGGGATTCCAATCATCGGGGATTCCAAGTCCAGCCCGGATCGCTACCTCATCTAGAGCTTCGATTTTAAGTTCTGATTTGTAGATGCCGAGTTCGCGCCGCAAAGCAACCAATGCCCCAGTCGGTGATACTTCGGGTTTGAGTGCCTGCCACATAAAAATGTATTTGAGATAAATCTTATACAATGCCAACTCACGCTCTCTTTTCTTGGCATCCTTTTCTGGTGTCCCGCCTTCACCTGCCTGAATGTCTTTGAGGCTGATTTTGGCGTATTTGTGAAACGCATCGGTGGAGTATTGGTAGGAATTAGGGTAGGTCGAAAGCACTGAAAGATAAGCCTTGGCCGCTCCAACCATATCATTTTGATTTTCAGCTACTTCTCCCATCAGCATCCCAGCTTCCGCCCGCTTTTCTTTTTCCTTGGAAAACCAGTTCTTTTCTTTATTAATGATTTGGAGGTTTTCCATCGCATCGTTAAATTCCTTGGCCTTGAAATGGATTTTAGCCAGATTAAGATGGCTTTCCGGGATCAGGGCAGCATCTTTGTATTTGTTAATTACTCTGCGGAAACGCTCTTTAGCCGAGTTAACTTTGGTGGCATTTCGCATTTCGATCACACCAATATGGAATTCCGCAGAAGCTTTGAACAAATCGGCATCCGGCGTTTCCCTCGCCAGCAACTCTTCATAATAGGGAACCGCTGTAAAGGGGTTTTCCCCTTTAGAGAAGTTTTCTCCAATCTTTTGCAGCGCATACTCTGACAGTTTCTTCTTCTCAAAGCGCCCCAAC
>JBGSJM010000029.1:0-7007 GCA_041742015.1 Verrucomicrobiales bacterium
ATGGACGGGGAAGTTCAGATCCAGAGTGATCTCAAGGTTATTCTACGCCGGGCGGCAGAATGGTTCCACCAAAACCTGATCGAGTCCCCGGCGCCGCAACTCGCGCGCGTTTACCTGGAGGGACGCGGCTTCGGATCCGAAGTGATGAAGCGCTGGCAGCTTGGCTATGCTCCGGCGGATTCTGGCGAATTGATTTCCTGGGCTGAGACGGACGGCTTCACGAAACCACAACTCGTGGAAAGTGGTCTCGCTGCCTGGCGCGATGAACATGACCCCGACCAAGGCATCTACGCCCGGTTTCGCGACCGGGTCATGATTCCGATCTGTGATCAGGTGGGAGATGTCGTCGCCTTCAGCGGGCGGGTTCTCAGCGCAGAGCATAAAGGGGCGAAATTTGTGATTTCTCCGGTGTCGGAATTTTTCAATAAAGATGAATTCCTCTTTGGGTTCGACCGGAGCCTGCACAGCATTGCTACGGAAAAACGCGCCATCCTCGTCGAAGGGCAGTTTGATGTGATCAGTATGTTTGAAGAGGGGATCACGAATGTGGTGGCTCTGCAGGGAACTGCGTTTACCCGGGCTCGGGCCGGTCTGCTAAAGCGCCATCTCGGCGATGATGGAGAGGTGGTCCTGTGTTTCGATTCTGACTGGGCGGGTTACTGCGCCGCCGAAAAGGCATTTCGCGTACTCTCCGATGAAAAACTATCGGTCAGGGTGGCGATGCTTCCATTGAATGAAGATCCTGACTCGCTGATTCGGAGTCAAGGGGCTGAAGCTTTGGAGTGCTGCATCGCGGGATCTCTGGAATTTATCGATTTTCAAAAGCGTTTTAAGTAAGATTTCGCCGACAGTGAGCCCCCCCATTTGGCACCCAAGGTTAACAAATTTTTTGGCATTTTCCAGCCGCTGTGAGATGATAATTCCATGCAAGTCGTCATCGAATATTGTACGCTTTGAAATTATAAGCCCGAAGCCGTCAGTGTGGCGGAAGAATTGAAGGCTCAATTTGGAGTGGAGGCAAAATTAGTACCAGGTGGGGGAGGTGTATTTCAAGTGATGGTGGATGGTAAAGTGATCTACGAAAAATCAAAAAAAGGTCGGTTTCCTATAAAAGGAGAACTCGTCAAGTTGTTGAAATAGAATAATGAAGAGAGAGAAGGTAAATCCACGCCTGAAGGCTGCAATGATGGAGGTCGTTGAGAATCAGATTCGCGACAATGAACCGCCTGAAACACGACAGACTTTAGATCGTCTCGTGGCGGAAGGAATCTCGGAGGAAGATGCCAAGCTCTACATCGGTCAGGCGATAGCTATTGAGATCTGGACCATCATACGCAACCAAAAACAGTATGATCATAAGCGGTATCTGCAAAATCTCGCCCGACTACCGAAACGGCCACGGGAGAAATATCGAGGTTAACTCTATTGCCGACAATATGTTAGGCGAATAGTTGGGGCCAACCGACTGGCAAATGAGACTGCGAATACTGATACTACTCAGCTCGACGTTAATAACTGTACTGGCTTTTTATCTAAGTCCACGATTCTTTGTATCAGCGTTTATTCCCTTGTGGATAATCCCTGGACTCGCTTTCTTTTTATCGTCCTTGCTTGTTCTTGTTCCGCGCACTGGCGATGAAACGCTGTGGAATCGCCCTTTCACCAGGATTGTAGCTCTTTGTCTTTGCTGGCTCATCCTGTTTGGGCTGATTGTGTGGGGAAAGGGAGAGAACCTAGCCGGAGTTCCCTCTGTATGAGCTGATATTCAGCGACTTCAGGTCAGTTCTCGACACCCGAAGCCGGGGCCGCAGGAACTCGATTGACGGAGGCGAATTTTTTAAATACTCCCTGTTTTCGCGAAGCAAAGCCATGTTTCTGTTCCCAGGATTGAATAACTTGCTTTTCTTTGCGCCGGTTGGCATCGTCCAACAAAATGACACACTCGGGAGAGAGGAGATGGTTCATCTCTGGTATCAGTCCATAGCGACTGCCTTTGATATTTCCGGGAGGGCCATCACAAATGACCAGATCAAAACCTTTCGGCAGGGTCTGTTTCGGGACATCATACCAATCATAAGCGCCGAAATCCCTTAGCGGCGTCAACAAAACCCGGACGTGATCAAAGCCGAAGGAATCCAGCGTATTCCGCATTTTGTTAAACCATTCCTCATGGTGCTCCAAGGCAAAAACCGGTGTTTTCCGGGAGGCTGTCAAGGCGGCGATGAGAATGGTAGTCAGACCGCTGCCACATTCGAGAACCGGGCCCCTGCTGCGCCTGACTTCCAAGGCGATTTCCTGGAGGTAACGAATATTGGCCATGTAGCCGAAGTTACCCCAACCCAATTGCATGGAAAACAAATCCACCAGCCCCGGCAGATCATCCGGCTGAGAGGAAACCATCTTTTCTACCTTGCGAGCGAGCAGGGATGAATCCGAGCGACTAGATTTGTTTTTCATATTGAAAAGGCAGGCCTTCTCCCTTGCGTTTCGGATTGATTTGGGGTTTTTCAACCACTTTTGTTTGGATTCCAGGATTCCATACCCAAAATCAAGTCTCAAATTTGTTTAAATTAAATTAATTACTTGTAATTATTAAATATATGATAAATTGATTTCATTAGATAGACATCCTGTATTCAAAATGAATCAAATCTGCCGCTTTGCTGTGATCACCCTTTATCTGGCCAGTTTGGTCACTGTGGGGGTGCTGGGAACCTCTGCCGGGATGACCTTTGTCTGGCCTGCCTACCTGGTGATGGGGTTGTCCGGGGTCCTTTCCGTGATCGCCATCTTCCGCCGCAACAAATCAACCGTCCCCCGGTGGTGCCTGCTTAGCGCCATTGGTGCGGTCACCTACCTGATGGTGAGGCAGGTGGGATCACCGGTGGCCTACTTCGCCCGGGAGGACTGCGCCCTGGTCCTGACCTGCTGCATCGCTTACGCGGTGTTTGTCTCGATGCTGGATGACATCCGTTGGCGGCGAGGGCTGTTCTGGTGCGTCGCCGGACTGCTGGGAATCAATGGGGGATTGGCCGTGATCCAACTGATCTCTGGGAGCGAGTTGTGGATTTTGTCGGGGTATGCGCGGACCTTTTCCGACCGTATCGGCGGACTCTTTAATCATCCCGATCAGTTTGCGGGGTTTCTCGCCTTTGGCCTGCCCATGATCGTGGCGGCGATGATTTTTGGGCGGCAGAGCCGCTGGATCAAGCTGTCTCTGGGTGGACTCGGAGTCCTGAGCCTGGCCGGAACGGTCCTGGCGAAAAGCCTGCCTGGCTTGTTGGGTGCCCTGGTGGGGCTGGCCATCCTGGGAGGATTTGTCCTGCTGCTGTCGTGGAGCAAGATGACCACCACCACCCAACAGACCCTGCGCACCACTGGGTGTATTTTTCTGATTCTCCTGGGTTTTTTTGTTTTCAGTAACCGGACCCGGATCGGTGTGGTGTATCAGCAGCAGATCATGAACCGGGGCGGGGTGAGCCTGGTGGAAACCTGGAAATCCGGCCTGGCCCAGTTTGGCGAGGCCCCCCTCTTTGGGACGGGTAGCCGCACTTTTTACTTTTACAGCCGGAAATTCACCAGCCCGACAGCCGGGCCGACGCATGTTGAGCCCGAATTCGTCCACAATGAATATTTCCAAATCATGGCCGACTACGGCCTGGTGGGACTTCTTTTGCTGCTAGCCTTTGCCGCAGTCCACTGCCACCATGGTTTCAAGTTTGTCCTCGGTTATGCAAAATTTGCCAGAGTGCGGGGGGCGATCCTGCCGGTTTCCGACCACCTCGCCCTGGTGGCTGGTTCGCTGGCCGCTCTGGGAGTGTTGAGCTTTCTCTGCTGCTTTGATTTTGTGCTTCATATCCCGGCGCTGGCAACATTTGCCGCAGTGTTCTGTGCGATCCTGGCCTGCCCCGATCCGATGGCTGCGGCGCTGCACCCCGAGGAGGATGAAAACTCTATCCCCGGTGGCAAAGGACTATTTTTCGGGCGGAGTGTGGCTTTTGGCTGTGGGATCGCTCTCACCCTCTGCGGTATCATCTTCAGCCGGAGCGAATGGCACTACGAGATGGCCAGAGTCAGCTTTGAAGCCGGGATCAGCGATGAAAAACAATTAGCCCACCTGAAAGAGGCCCGCGAGATCGATCCGCAAAATCCCTATGCCAAAAGTCTCGGAGCCCATGCCCTGGTCCGTGCGATCCAGCCGCAAATGACCGCCGCCGCCCGCCAGATCCATCTCGAAAAAGCCGAGCGTCTTTTCCGCGAGGCCGCCCAGATTTACCCGCAGGATGTAAACCGCGCCATCGCCCACAGTGTGGTTCTGGATGCCCTAGGACGCACTGAGGAAGCGGCGCAAAACCTCCGCCTGGCCCGCGAGTGGGCTCCACACTACGGAACCGTCCTCGTGGCCCAGGCCGAGCACTTCCTGCGCCAGGGTGACTACAATCGGGCCGAAAAAGCCTACGAAATGGCCCGGAACACCACGGTTTTCCCCATGCCCGAAGCTGTATCCATGGGCCTCGCGGCGGTGGAAAAAGCGACCCGGGATACCACTGCCAAATCCCCAGTGGAACTGACCGACAGCCCCGCCAGTCTCCTGAAGGAGGCACAGGTGATCGAAAAAGAATTTAGCGGCGACGTGGCCAAAGCACTTGAGGAATCCATCCAGAGGCTTGAGGCCAGACTCGATTCCGAAAAGGTTCCAGACCAGCCCGCTGAAGAATAGCGCGTTTTCCGATTTTTGAGGTTTGAAAGAAATCGGCCCCGGGCAGATAGTCCCAGTATGCCCAAAAATCACAACACCAATCGACCCCGGTCATCCGCCCGGGCCAACGTTCACTCCGAAGCGCCAGGAGGCATTGCCCGCCTCACCGAGGATGGGCTTATAACTCTGTTAAAAAAGGAGAAGACTCCTCTACTCCTGATCCTTGACGGCGTCCAGGATCCCCACAACCTCGGAGCCTGCCTGCGCACTGCGGACGGGGCCGGAGCGGTCGCCGTGGTGATCCCTAAGCATCACGCCGCTCCCGTGACCGATACAGTGGTACGGGTGGCCTGCGGAGCGGCTGCATCCGTCCCTGTAGTGAGCGTGACGAATCTGGCGCGTTTCATGCAGGTGCTCCGCGACGATCTTGGCATCCGCACCGTCGGCACCGATGATCAGGCCAAAAAAGATCTCTACGCCACGGATCTGACCGGGCCACTGGCCCTGGTGCTTGGGGCGGAGGAAAAAGGGATGCGTCGTCTCACCGCAGAAAATTGTGACGAGCTGATTACCATCCCCATGCTCGGGGAGGTTCCCTGTCTGAATGTCTCCAACGCCACGGCAGTTTGCCTTTACGAGGCAGTCCGGCAGCGCAGGGGCAAGGCGTGATTTATCTCGCGTTTTGGGGAAATCCATTGGGGAATCGCCTTTGGTAAAATTCGATCAGGCTGACCTCGCCGTCCTGATTGATATCCAGGTCTTTAAACAGTTTTTCAGGTGGCGGAGGTTGAAATCCAGCGGCGTTGGGAGGAGGCTGGGGCGGCAGGTGTCTTACAAACTCTCTCAGGCCCAAAACCTGATCACGGTTCCGATCAATTTCTCCAAAGTGGCGAGTCACCTCTTTGGGTATATCGATTTCATCGGGAGGTTGTGATACCGCCTTGAGAAACTCTTCCGGCCCGAGTTCACCATTGCCGTTTAGATCGATCGCATCAAATGCATTGGCTATTGATTTGGGCGGATCGATCTTAAACTCTTCCCTGGATATCGCACCGTCATCATTCCTGTCCAATCTGGCAAAATTAAGGGCAATATCCCTGTCCGTAATCCCTTTTTTCAAAGCGTGCAACCATTCCAACGGCCCACTTGTTTGCTTTGGTTTAAGTCAATCCGTTTGAAAATTTCAGCGTTTGCGCCAGGACGGTTAACATATTCCTCGAAACCAATGAGACCGTTTTGATCAAGGTCCGATTGAATAAAATGACGCCCGTTTCGATCCCGGTCGAGATTCTGAAACTCCTGAATCGTGGCGACATTCAGTCCGGAACTCACCGGGGGAACAGACAAGAGTGTCTGTCTCACAAGGTTTTGTTGCGCTGGAGCTGCAGAAGTCCCGAGGAGCAAACCAAGGATCAATAATCTCAAATGGTCATGATTTATCATGCGAAAAACCTTATCCCAAAGTGACATCTTCTTTTGATTCCAGGGTGAAAAAGATCGATTTGTCCTCCAAATGGGCCTTGTCGAGATGCTCGGCTTGGTTCTTTAGTATCAAAATTGAATCATCATCGTGATATAGCCAGCCAGTACTTCATCGCCATCGGAAGCTTCATCAACCGCATAGCCCGAGGCCCTGAGGCCCTTGATCACTGGCTTTCGCAAATGATTGGAATCTTCAATCAAGAGAATGCGCATATCACCAAAACATAGCCGAAAAAGTCCGCAATTTAAAGAAGGCCGCACTGTACCCTGTATGATCGGCCACGGTACAGGGTACAGTCTGGCAACGGTGTGAAAATATCTACTCGGTCAGGAAATTGCGAACGTAGTCAATCGCGGCATCACGATGTGGTTCCAGGCCGTGCCCGCCGTCCTGAACTGCAATAAAGGATACCTTTGATCCCTGATATTCGTGCAGGAGAAGTCCATTACCGAGACCTTTGCCATCCTGCGGCCCGAGCTTGCCCCCCGTGTAACCTTGTTCCCGCGCCCAGATAAAAGCGGTATCGTAGGCGGAAAGGTGGAGGGCTTCCCGACCGCGCAACCCGCCTTCAAAAGGTACGATTTTGTCTGAAGTGCCGTGTAGGTAGAGAATCGTCCGGCCACCCACCGGATCAGCCTTGGTATCGTAGTTGGCCGTGTCGCCGGAGGGTTTCCAAAAAGTTTCACTGCTATATTGGGCTTCAAGTAGTGATGACACCATGGGAACCGTATTTTTAAACAGATTGTCCTGAACTTCAATCATAATCCGATAGATATAGGCAGCGCCATTGGATGATCCGATCAGAGATACATTTTTCATGTCCGC
>JBGSJM010000030.1:0-10426 GCA_041742015.1 Verrucomicrobiales bacterium
AGGACACTCTGGTGGTCTGGTGCACGGAATTTGGGCGGATGCCCTTCTTCCAAAAAGGATCCAAAGGCCGCGACCACAATCCCGATGGCTTTACCTGCTGGCTCACTGGCGCAGGCGTGAAACCCGGCGTCAGCCACGGTCGCACCGATGACTTTGGGCAGAAGGCTATCGAGGATGTGCATCCGCTTTACCATTTCAACGCCACCATCCTCCACCTTCTCGGCCTCGACTTTGAGCACCTCAGTTTCGAGCACAATGGCATTGAACGCCGCCTCACCAACGTGGAGGGGAAGCTCATCCCTCAATTGCTGGCGTGATGTGGCAGTCGTTATCAGGTAAAAATCAAATCAGCCCAATTCCAATCCGCGATTGCTGTCACCAAAACTTTCGGTCTCAACTCCCATCTTCTGTGCTATCAGCAACAGGAGATTACTTAGGTGGGCTTCGCTGTTGGCCGGGCGGCTGCACAGGGTATAGTGGGTGCCGGGTTTATCGAGTTGGTATCCTTCAAAGTGCCCTTGATTCAAATCCAGGTGGCTGCCGTGCTTGAGTCCACAGCCCGACCCACCGGCCAGCACCAGGGGCAGGTTGGCATTCCCATGGCTGTGTCCGTAAGCCATGCCACTGCCGAACAGAGCCATTGTTGTATCCAGCAGCGGGCGGCCATCGAGATCTTTGGTCTCTGCGAGGCGGGTCAGAAAATAACTGAACTGCTCAACGGCGAAGGTGTCGCTCTGGGTGAGCTTTTCGAGGTGACCGGGGTCTCCGTTATGGTGGCTCAGCTCATGGCGGGTTTGTGAAATCCCCAGTTCGGGAATCGGCAGACCCTGGCCCTCGATCCCACTGCTGAAGGTTGCGACACGGGTCGCATCGGTCTGGAAAGCCAGGACCATCAAATCATAAATCGTCCGGAAATAATCTCCTGCCTGGGTTTGGGGCACCTCGCGGTTGGTGCGTTTTTTGTCCGCTTCAGCGATGGCGGGGCGGGGGGACATCCAGCCAAGCGTCCGCCCGTTGGGTGCGAATCTCCGTTTCGCGAACTGCCGTCAGGTATTGGGTAAGCCGCCCTTTGTCCTCGGAGCCCATCTTTTCCTCGAGCTTGCGAACTTCCTCCAGATTGGAATCGAGGACACTTCCCTTGCGTCGGAGAGCGCGCCGTTGCGAGGCGGTGCCAGTTTTGGGTTCTTCGAAAAGGTATGCGAAAATCTCACTGCACCGGCTCATCCCTGGCAGTCGAATCCCGTCAGCCGTCCAGGCCAGGGACTCGCCCGCATTGGAAATTTCCAGGGAATGGAAACGCGTGTGCGGTGAAGTGACCTCAGCCATCTGTTGATCCACCGAAATGGTGTTGCGATCAGTTGGACCGAGTTTCCCGCCTGTGAGCCAGATTTTCTGGCAATTGTGATGGTGCCCCAATCCGCCCGGATGATGCAACCCGCTGATGGGGGTGACGACGCTGCGATGTTTTTCCAGCGGCTGAAGAGTGCGCGAAAAAGTGTAGTCTTTGCCCGACGTAGTGATCTGGTAATCGAGAGTATTCACCCCATTTGGTATATAGATAAAGGCACTGCGCCGTGGCGTGAGTGCCGCCGCCGCCCGCAATGGACGCATGCAGTCCAGCATAGGTAGGGCAATGAAGCTGCCCAGGCCGCGTAGAGCGGTGCGGCGATTGATCAGCCAGGATTGAGTTTGTATATTGCTCATTTTTTTATATCTATTTTCAAAGTGATTGGCGGGTGATTGTACCCTGTACAGTCGGTGATTGTACCCTGTTTGGTCTGAATATATTTTATCTATCGTTTTTGGATGATTTCAGAAGTGGCGACGGCGCGGATGATGTCTTTTAATTGATATTGTTTCTCTTTCGCTGCATCGACGATGGCCTGGATCGCTTCATCGTCATCCACGGTGAGGACCCGGCGCAGGCCGTAGGTGCAGAGGTGCTCGACAAAGGCATGGAGAAAGCGGTCGCGGTCTTCGAGGAGTAGTTTTTTGAACTGTGCCGCATCAGCGAATTCCCGGCCATCGGGCATTTTGCCACTGGCATCCACCGGTGGATCTTCACCTTTGCCGGTTTCGACCCGCTCGTGGGTGCGCCACTGGCCAATGGCATCAAACTGGTCGAAAGCCAGGCCGAGGGGATCAATGTTTTTGTGACAGGCGGCGCAGTTGGCATTTTGGGCGTGGGCCTGAATTTTCTGGCGGATCGTGGTCTTGATGCCATCCACCGGATTGGGCTCGATCGGATCAACGTTTGCGGGTGGGGGCGGCGGCGTTTTTCCGAAGATGGCTTCGCTGAGCCAGACACCACGGTGTACCGGGCGATGCCGGGTGCCATCGGAAGTCAGCCCGAGAATGGCTCCCGAAGTTAAGAGACCACCGCGATGGTGGTCGGGTTGAAAAGAGACCCGCTGAAAGCTGGTGGTTTTCGGCTCCGGCAGGCCGTAAAAGTCGCAGAGGCGGGGATTGGCCATGGTCCAATTCGAAGTGAGAAAGGAGTCGAGCGGCAGGTTGTTGGCGAAGACTTCGCGGAAGTATTGCACCACCTCGTTATACATGCTCGTCTCCAGCCAGACATCGTAATCCGGGTAGAGTTTGCGGTCGGGTGGAAACATGCCCAGCCGATGAAGTTGCAGCCACTGGCGGGGAAAATCGTCGATAAACCGGTTGATTTTCGGATCTGCGAGCATGCGATCAACCTGGGCAGACAAGGCGGAGGTATCACCGGTTAATTTTCCGCTGCGGGCCGCCTCAAACAGCCCCTCATCTGGCATGGAACTCCACAAGAAATAAGAAAGACGAGTAGCCAGTTCCCAATCCGTGAGCCGTTCGCGAGGGGCGGGGTCACCCTCCACAACATAGGTGAAATGCCGGGAGGTCAGCACCCCAAGGAGGGCGACCTGATAGGAATCCAGAATCTTTTCCCCAACGGCACGCTCCGCGTCGTAAGCTTTCAGGTAGGGCTCCAGCTCCTCCATGGACACGGGGCGACGCCAGGCCCGCTCTGCAAAACGCTGCAGATGGGTGGTGACCTCTGCGGTGGTGGCTTCGTTCCCGGGCAAAAGCCCGGTGCGGGTGGCTCGCTCACTTTCGCTTTCCAATGGACCCTCCCACTCGATCCAATCCAGCAATACGATGGAATAGATGCCGTTACCCGCTTCATCGAACATTTTTGGGGCGGTGGGGTTGAGCAGACTGGTTTCACTGCTGTGAGTGAAAATATAATGGGGCGAAGCAAGCGCATTGCGGTAATGCCCGCCCTTTTGCCGGTCAATGATATCCGTAGTCACCAGATTAAAATCCAGGCTGGTCGGCATCTCCAAAAATACCTCGAACTCAACGATTTCTGGCTTGTCTTCCGGTGCCAGAATATCAAGCTCGATGAGGCCTTCATTACTTTCATCGGTAATGGTTTTGCCGATCCGGAGATGGGGCGTTTGACCACCGGCCGGACGAATCCCGCTTACTTGCATCCGCGCTCGATACAATCCGCTGTGTTCGGGTCCCAGGCGGCCAAACCAATGGGGGCGAAAGGCGGGTTGCAACACCCCAGGAAAATGGAGGCTGCGCAGGGGGCGCTTGATCCCAAAACGGTCCAAATAAACTTGCTGATCTTTTCCGCCCCGGTAGCGAATGTCCGCCGCTGTCTGGCGCACCTTTTTTGCCGGCATTGGTTTTTCGGGAAAAGCCCGCGCCAGTACGGTTTCCGCTGCCCGGTAATAGCGCTCCACGTGAGATGGGGCAAGGGAAAGCTGGGAGCCGATCCGCTCAAACCCGTGCCAAAGTGGATCAGCATTTAGTTCCCCGGGTTTGGCCGGATCGTAGCGAACACCCAAAAGATCATAAACCGTGTTTTGGTATTCCTTTCGGCTAAGCCGATAGTGGGCCACCGGAGGCCGCGCCGCCATGCGGGCAGCCCGTCCCGCCCGAATCTTCAAATCGAGCTGGGTAATGACGGTGGCGATTTCATTTTCCGTGGGCTGGGGTTCATCCTCCGGGGGCATTTCCCCGGCATTGATCCGCTCCACGATCTCCGCCCAGTGGTGGCCATCAATTCCTGCCTTAAAGTCGCGGGACAATTGATCAATTCGCAAGTGTCCCTTTTCTTTTTTGGCCCCATGGCAACTTAGGCAATGCTTTTCCAAAAAAGCCTCAAGCGGTTCCGCCGCAGAAATAAGGGACGCTGCGGAAAGCAACAGGCAGGTAATGAAAAACAAACGAATCATGAACAGAGTCGCTACTCTGGAGGCAATTTTGGAATTTTCCAGTTACTGAAAAAGGGGATGTGGCGAAGCTCGAATTTTCCAGACCGATCAGATCAGTTCCGAAATCGGACGGGCGTTGCCTTCGACCAGATGTTGCGGTCGTCCCCCGAGATCGGTCAACGTCGTCGTAGCGACGTCGATGCCGAGATTGTGGTAAAGCGTGGCAAAGACTTCGGGAAAAGTGACTGGGCGGTCAATCGCTTCGCCGCCGAGCCGGTCGGTGGCCCCGATGACCTGGCCGGTTTTCATTCCGCCGCCTGCCAGCAGAGCCATGGCGACCCGAGGCCAGTGATCGCGTCCGACTTGACTGTTGATTAACGGGGTGCGTCCGAATTCGCCCCAGACGAGCACGCTCGTGTCCTTTTCGAGTCCCCGGTCGTGAAGGTCATCAATTAGAGCGGTGATCGCCTGGTCGAAGATGGGGAAATCTTCGTGCTCGCGTTTAAAAATCTCATTTCCCTTGCCCCCATGCCAGTCCCACTTGCTGTAGTTGACAGTCACAACGCGAGCACCGGCTTCGACGAGACGCCGCGCGACGAGAAAACTCTGTGGAACCCGAGGAGCCCCATTGCCATCGATCCGCTTCACTTCGTCCCCAGTGCCATAACGGGCCACAGTTTTTGGATCTTCCTTCGAGAGATCCAGGGCATGGCCCAGCTTTGACGAGGTGAGAATTCCCATGGCCTGCTCGTTAAAGGTGTCGAGCCCCTCCATTTGACCAGTGGCATCAGCTTCCCGGCGGAACTGATCCATGCTCTTGAGGAGGCTGGCGCGATCCGTGAGTCGGTCGAGCGTCACGTCCCGCAGTGTCATGTCCGTCCGGGTAGGTCCCATTGGACGAAAGGCCGCCTGTTTCACGCCGAGCATACCGGGCTTCGGTTCGTTGTAAGGCCCGTGGGTGCAGTCGTAACAAAGACTCACAAATGGCGGTGCATCCTGATGGACGGGGCCTTGCACGGCACCGACAACGCTGCCGAAGGGCGCAAAACCGCCGGTCGGGGCGGGTGCATCCTGCGGCTTGCGCCCGGTGTAACACTGAAAGGCATCGTGCCCGCCCTGGGCACCGACGAGGGAGCGGATGATGGCGAATTTGTCCATCCGCCTCGCCATCATCGGGAATAGTTCACAGATCTCGATCCCGTCCACATTTGTGCCGATGGGGCGGTGCGGGCCGGCATATTCCGAGGGTGCGTTTGGTTTCAGGTCGAACATGTCCTGGTGCGGGGGGCCTCCCACCAGATAAATCAAAATGACCGATTTGTGAGAGTTGCCGATCCCTGCCTGCGCCTCCAGCGAAAGCAGCTCTGGAAGTGATAAACCCAGGCCGCTGGCAACGCTTCCGAGCCCGCCGACTTTCAGAAAATTCCGCCGGTTGATTCCGTCACAAAAGGACGATGACCGGGCGCGGGGCTCACGAGAGGCGAAAATCTTGATCATAAGGATTAAAGATGCCTTGGCACCCCGTCATTTGATCATCGGATTTATGACACGTCAAGAAGCTGAAGATGGAGAATCACGTCCTGATGCGGTGGAGAACGAGATTAAAGCATCCTGGAGTTTTACGCCGAACTTACCTGCGATTCTTAAACAGATTTTTGAAAAGGCCATTCCGATTTCCAGATTTTACACCCATGGTTGAAGACTGGCTGGTGGTTCGGGCTGGGGTAGTTGCTGATGCAATTTTTTTCTCTGGTAGCCTTTTATGGGTCAAATACCAGGCGTAAACTTCGTCATTTTGGTAAACCGGCATGATGATATCTCCATGGTTGCCTTCGGGATACTCGGTTAGTCGAGCTTTGCCTCCCGCCTGGTTGATGGCATTGACGAGATCCCGATGTGGCTGGATGGGCACGATATCATCCTTGACGCCATGAAAAGCCCAGATGGGAAGATTAAGGAGTTTCTTTTTCAGGGATATGTCCCCGTAACCGCCGATCACGGTCATCGCGGCAAAGCGATTCGGAGCAGCAGCAGCCAGGTTCCAGGCGCCGGCGGCACCGAGACTGGTTCCGGTCAGGTAAATGCGGGCCGGATCGATCTGGAAACAAGCTTGGATTTCATCCAAAAAAGCGAGGAGCGATTGTTCCGGCCAGGCTCCTTCGGGCAGTTGTGGGGATACCAGCACAAAGGGAAAGTTGGGTTTCCGGTTGAGGATGGCGGGGGGCCCGTACCGTGAGACTTGGTGCAGATCATGCCCTCGGATACTCTTGCCATGCAGATACAGCAACAGGGGAAATGGCTCACTGCTGGTCTGGTAGTTGGCAGGCAGAAAAACGAGGTAGCGCCATGGTTCTTTGGTATTGCCATCGGTTGTCCGGGCCGCTGCGGGGTGCTGTCCGGTGCCCCAGGTTTTTGGATTGGTCAGGTGAGCGTTCCGAATCCCGGGGGTGGCGGATGTTTGGGGTTTGTACTCTGTCCGCAGGCTGTGCTTCGTAACTGGCGCGACGGCGGGTTGCGGCTTTTCTGATGGGCTCCCGGACTTTTTTAAGCCCGAGACCGGTCCGTAACCAACGAATTTCGTAGAACTCGATGACTGCGGCAATAGAAAATCAAAGACACTGACTCCATGGCGCGACTTACCCTGATAGGTTCGGCCACTGCTGGCCCCAACCATAAGCGGCTTCCCGTCGCTGGCACGATGCCCGAGAAAGATCATAACGTGGGAAGTGGGTGGAATTCTCTCCCCGGTTTTATAGGTGCCCTCCCAAAAAAGAAGATCGCCGGGCTGGAGTCGCGAAAACTGTTTGTCACTCAGGCTTTTTGGGGCTGATACCTCGTTGAGGTTGCCGCATTTCTGTACCCAGAGATAAAGGGTGTTACACTGACGGGGAGCGTCGTAACCGAGGCGGGAGAGAACGTGCTGGACGGTCCCGGAGCAATCCATGCCGCCCGCCTTGGGATCGTTGGAACCGTATTGGTAACGCAGGTTTTTATGAGTCAGGTCCAGGGCGTAAGTTATGATATCCTTCACCTGCGACGAGCAGGACTCAAATTCCCTCAACTCCGAGGGTTTGATGCTTGATACCACGGCTGCCTTTTGCTCGGCAAAAACCGGGAATACCGTAAAGACAAGGATCCAGAAAATGCCGGAGGGAGAATAGATCATCGTCACGAGTACGCGTGACTGGCAGGGATCATAGCCATGATCCCCTGATTTTTACTCATGGTCGGGTCGCACCGCCCCTTTGGCGCTGCTTTTTAACCTCGGCAAAAACAACTTCGGCCCCAACGGCTTTGGTGTGATAGACAAACTCCATCAATTCCCCAAGCCTGCCTTTTGGAAAACCGCCCTGCTTTTCAACGAACCAGTGCAGGTATTCGTAGGGCAGGTTGTCGAGCCAGGCGTTTTTGTAGCGACCAAAGGGCATCCGATAAGTCAGCAAATCATTGAGGTAATCGGCCAGATCCTGCTGAAGTTTCTGGCCGAAGTCTCCGGCTTCGAGATCGACTTTGGTATCTTCAAACCGCTCAGAGTCGGGCTGATTCATGCTTCGCCGAAGGTATGGCGACATTCGGGATTCACCCTGCCATTTTCGAAAAAGTTTACGCCTTCATCCAGGAGCAGCCGCCTTTTTTCTGTAAGGAAGGGGCCTTCGGTTTCGCCGTAAAATCCACCTAGCGAAAGATCGGTCTTTACTACACGATGGCAGGGGACTTCGGGAGCAAAGGGATTTCGCTTCAGAGCCTGTCCGATTGCCTGCGAGGAGCCGCATCCCACGTGTCTGGCGATATCCAAGTAAGTGCTGACTTTTCCCACGGGAATCTCGCAGGTGGCCTCAAAAACCCGGCTCTCAAACTTGGTTGGCGGACGTTTCATGGAGGTTTTAAGCAAGCAACTGGTGCCTTTTACTTTTCCACGGAGATCTCTTTGGATTTTTTGGTAAACCAGTTTTTGAAAAGTGGCTGTTTGGCACGCTTTGGCTTTTCAGAATCCGCATCACCCTTGAAGATCGCAAATCCATTGGCTGGCTTTTGGGGTGTGGCGACTGGTTTCTTTAAGGAACGGGGCCCCGAACTCGCGAACGAATCCTGTGTCAACTCTTCTGATGGAGCTGTTTTGACTACTTGGGGTTCCTGGAGGTCGTTACTTTCCAACTCCATCACCGTCTTTCTCGAAAGATCTCGTTGAGGAGATGAAGCAAAAGCCGCCTCCTGGGTCTGAGTAGTAGTGGCCGCCTTCATGGATCGATCAACCGGGTGGGGAGGGACTTGCCACCCTGACTCCTCTTTCTTAAACTCATTGGTAATCTCGTCCACCAGAGGGGGGATCACCGGAGACGGAGTGTTTAATTCCCCAAAAAAATTCTGCACAATGGTAGTGGCCTCGGAAGGTTGCCTGGAAACTGGTAGAGGACTTTTCTGACCTTCCACCTTCATGGAGCGATCAACCGGGACGGGAGTGACCTGCCATCCTGGTTCTTCTTTCTTAAACTCATTGGTGATCTCGTCCACCAGAGGGGGGATCACCGGGGATGGAGTGTTTAATCCTCCAAAAAAATTCTGCACAATGGTAGTGGCCTCGGAAGGTTGTCTTGAAACTGGTAGAGAACTTCTCTGACCGGTAACCGATACGCTTGTCAACTGGGTATCCTGGGCTGTCGCACCCAAACACAAGGTCAATAAGGATAAAATCACGAAAATTCTCATCTCTGAAGCATGGTCAAGTTTCGATAGTGTAAGCCCTAAAAATGTCAACTGTATTTTATTATCTTCAACTTTGCATATTATGGTGTTTTAGGGGAATGGTAGGGTTACTGGAGCTAACCACTGAGTTGACTCACTGTAAACTGATTTCAAAACTCGTGGGACTGTTCTCTTGCAGAGCGAGGGTTTCTCCCACCAGATAAAGCGATCCAGCTACGAGGATCTTTTCCGGATGATGACGGGCCGTGTCGAGCGCTTTAGCAAGGTCCGGGATGGTGGAGGTCTCGATGGTGGAAAAGCCGGCTTCGCCCAGGGCACGGACCATTTCCCCGGCGGGAAGACGTCGCTCTGATTTGACGGGGACAAAAATGACTCGTTTTGCGAGTGGACCCAGATGAGAAAAAATACCGACCACATCCTTGGTTTGGACCGCACCAAAAATCAAGGTCGCCAACTCGGTATCACCAAACGTTTCCCGCCAGGTCAGGGCGAGAACCCGGGAGGCATCCTCATTGTGGGCTCCATCGATGATCAGGGATTCGTCGATTCGCTGAAACCGACCCGGCCAGAAGGTCGCGGCGAGGGAACGACGGATCCCCTCCTGGGTGAGCTTTTCACCCTCCAATCGGCAACTGGCCTCGACAGCGAGCGCGGCATTTTCCCGCTGGTGGGGACCAGCCAGTCCCAGTTTCCAATCATCCGGGAGTGGATGAACTTCAATGAAGGGCGCGCCGATGGTGAGCGCGCGGCGGCCGATCACATCCCGTGCGTCAGGATGAACGTCAGCAACGATCACGGGGACGTTGGGTTTGATGATGCCAGCTTTTTCCGCTGCAATCGAACGAATATCCGGGCCGAGCCACTGCTGATGATCTAGAGAGATCTGAGTGATGACACTGATGTCTGCGGTGAGGGCATTGGTGGCGTCCAGGCGGCCACCCATTCCGGTTTCGAGGATGATCACCTGGCAATCCGCCTCGCAGAAATGGAGCAGGGCGACCGCGAGGGTGATCTCAAAAAAAGTGGGGTGTGGATCCCATTCGGCAATCCCGTCACGAATCCCGGCGATCTTTTCAGCCAGTCCGGATTCCCCGGCGGGCACTCCATTTACCTTGATCCGCTCGGTAAAGGAAATCAAATGCGGGCTGGTGAATAGTCCCACGGTTAATCCGGCATCCCGCAAAATCTGATCAGAAAACGCACAGACCGAGCCCTTGCCGTTGGTGCCGGCGACATGAAGAATCTTGCGCTCCTTGAGCCGGGGAGGAAGTCCCAGCCAGTTGATCAATTTGGTTACATTTTCGAGGCCCAGCTTGATTCCAAAAAGCTGGGTTTTGTACAACCAATCAAGGGTTTCTTCGTAACTGACAGGCATGCCCCTATCTTCCCCGGAAGAGCCCGGAAGGCAAGTGGAGAAGATGTCGTCATCTCTTACACCGTACCCTGTTTAATCCCCGACCCAACAGGGTTCAGTCAGGAGCCGCGAAGGAGGGGGCGATTAGATCGTAGGTTATGTC
>JBGSJM010000031.1:0-26753 GCA_041742015.1 Verrucomicrobiales bacterium
CGCGAGCCGCACCTCGGTCTGATCACCGGCAATTTAACTCCCTCCAGCGGAGATAAACCAGCTTTACTGACGCATGGTGAGGTCGAGACGATTTTTCATGAATTCGGGCACCTCCTCCATCACCTGTTGGGCGATGTGCCGATCAAATCACTAAATGGGGTCAATGTGGTTTGGGATTTCGTGGAGTTGCCATCCCAGATCATGGAAAACTTCTGCTGGTCGCGGGTTAGTCTCGATTTTTTTGCCCGGCATTATGAAACCAACGAGCCTATTCCTGAAGCGCTGTTTCAGAAAATGGTCGCAGCGAAGAACTTTCAGTCTGCGATGATCATGATGCGCCAACTCGCTTTTGGTAAAATGGATCTGGAGCTACACATCAATCACCACAGCGGTGATTTTAATGATTTGGACAGTCTCATCGAATCAATTCTCGATGGTTACTTGCTGCCCCTGGCAACCAAACCGCCCACCATGGCGCGCCGCTTCACCCACATTTTTAGTGGGGGATATGCCGCAGGTTATTACTCTTACAAATGGGCCGAAGTGCTTGATGCAGATGCCTTCACCCGCTTTGAAGCGGCCGGGGTTCTCTGTCCCCTGGTTGGCCGTGAATTTCGCGAAACCATCCTCAGTCAGGGCAATTCACGCCCGGCGGCAGAGTTGTTCCGCGATTTTATGGGCCGTGATCCAGACTTAAAGCCCCTCCTAATCCGCAGCGGACTGGCAAACGCTTGATCCTGCTATTGTACCCTGTTGTATCAGCGACTGTACCCTGTTGTATCGGAAGTTTTGATCTTAATCTTTGCGGATTAAGATCAAGCCCCATACTGCCTCAACACCACCGCATAAAATCCTTCAGAGCCTGGAAATAGAGATAAACCAATCCGCGCCACGAGTATCTCCAGGTCTCTGCCTTTTCGCAGAGAGCGATGATACCGGACTCAAGATTGTGATTGATCTGGCTGCCTGATTCACTTTCCACCTGGGTAACAATGTCCTCGGGGCTTTGGTGGGTAAAGTCCTCAGTGGTAAAACCGAGCGCTTCCACCCACATCTCATGCCCCTCAATAAAATCGACAAACAAAAACGAATCCAGATCCCGGCGCTGGACGATGTTAGGCGGAGATTTCATGGGGCTGCTGAAGGGCAGATTGGAGGTCCGAAAAACTCGCCCATCACCATGCCGGACCGATATCGAAACAGAGGTGTAGGAATAAAAGGATTGTTCGGTGAAGCAGATGGTGGCCTGGGTGCGTTTTTCCGCGTGGTAGAAAAATCGAAAAAACTGGTTGGTATCATTCCAGCTCCATCCGGTGTCTTTCACGTAAACAAAGCCGGCCGCCTCGATCTCCCCGGTGATGGTGTTTAGCTCTGGAAAACGCTGGGCTCCCGGAGGAGACTTTCGGCTGAGACTGCGTTTCACAGGGAGTCGCATCTTGCGAGTGCGGGTGATCAACTCAATCCACGGAAAGAGAAACCACATCGCCACAATGACCGCACCTATCCAAATTTTACCGGACGCAAAATAACCCACCAAAAATGAAGCCGCCAGAAAACCAGCGGCTCCCAGCTTGCGGGTAAAGGTCCAGGGCAGGGTTCTGAGAGCCAGGGACAACGCGATGACTCCCAAAATAAGCAGGATTCCATTCATATTTGATTTATGCCCAACCGGTGGTCTCAAGCTCAAAGGCCATTAGAGAACCGCCGCTACGTCGGGTTTGGCAACTTACTCAAGATTGCAATGCTGAAAAGTTAAAAAAAATAGAGTTTTTCATCATTCCCATTTGAAAAGAGAAAAAACGGCTAGCAGCCGCATCCAGCCTACAGGGCGTAAAAGAACTGGATCATCAAAACCGCAAAAAAACTACCACTTCATCACCTTCGAGAGAAAAGCCTTGATTTCGGGCCTGGGTGGCGAATCAAACAAGCTGGTCCCAGGTCCGTTCCCCAGGATTTTCCCGTTGGCCAAAAACACGGTTTCGTCCCCTACTTTTCTCGCAAAACCCATTTCGTGGGTGGTGAGAATGATTTTCTGGCCCTCCTGTCGCAATTCATCAACCACATCGAGAACCTCCGCTTTCATTTCTGGATCAAGGGCCGAGGTGGGTTCATCAAGCAGGAGCAGACCAGGTTTATGCGCCATCGCCCTAGCCAGACCGACCCGCTGCTGCTGTCCCCCGGAAAGTTGCACCGGCATCTTTTCCGCGTGTGGAGCCATGCCAAAGCGGGCCAGGGCTTCCCGCGCAATCAACTCAGCTTCGTCTTTTCCCTTGCCGTGCACTTTCGTCAAAGGCAGGATTAGGTTGTCAAGTGCTGACAGGTGAGGAAAAAGATTATAGTTTTGAAAGAGAAATCCGTTTTTCATCCGGAACACCCTCAACTCCTCTTCCGAATTTGAAAGCGGGCTACCCTGATGAAGAACCTCCCCACTGGTCGGGGCTTCCAGCCCCCCGATGAGACGCAACAAGGTTGATTTTCCGCCGCCCGACGGCCCGATGAGGACCAGTACACCCGTCTCCGAACCAGTCTGAAGCGACGCGTCGTCCACCGCCGCAGTTTTGCCGTAAATTTTAAACAGATTTCGCAGAGTGATGTCCATGACGCTCCAAAAATCGCATTGCTTCAGAATTCCGCCCCTTCGGAATCACAAAAATTGAAAATAAATGAGATTTTTGTTTAGAATAGTTGAAATTCTTAAACTTGTTGATTATAAGAATCAGATATGGAACTATTTCCGGATTTTGATTTTTTACCAAAACCTGGTTCAGAGGGCGGCGCGAATCAAATCGAAAAGCCCTCGCCCCCGCATGTCAGCGCCAAGGTGATGACCGAGCTGATTCATTTGGCGGGAAAGTTCCGTGCTCAAGAGCCATGGGATCGCCTCAATGAAAACGAATTGTTTGGGGTTCGGGATCCAGATACCAACGAACTCCACCTTGTCTCCGTTCTTGGAAAAGCTGGAGCTGTTTTTTCCCTTCATTGCCACCTCGCACCGGAGGGCATTCAGTTTTGGCAAAATGCACTGCGCGGCATCGCACCGAAACTGTCTCCGGGCCTGCCGGAGATCCGACTCCTTGAGTGTGACTTTGTCAATACAGCCGAAGCCCGCGCCGAAGATATCGCCATTTACGACAAACACGCCAAACGTCCCCGCCGGAAAAAAGCCCTTCCCTGTTTCCGATCCTACCAACCGGGATTTTATCCCTGGTTTATCGATGAGTTTGAGGCCCGAAAATTAATTCTGATCTTCAAACTCTTTGATCGCTTTTTTAAAGAGATTTACCCGAAGAAAAAACAATTTTATCAGTGGAAAAATCCCTTCGGAGAAATGCCTGGAATTCCGGTCTTTTACCCAAGCGGAGCAGGTCCCGCCCACAAACCCGAAAATTGGGCCGTCAAAATGGAAGTCCTTCCATATGACGCAACTCCCTATTTTGGAAGAGAATACAACAGTGAATTAAATCTGTCGGAGCTAGACCAGTTCCCCATCGTGAATGAAATCTGGGAAATTGGGACCTTTTTTATTCCCTCACCCATTTTCAACGGACCCCGCCCTTATTACCCGAAAACCGCCATCTGTCTGCGGGTATCGGATGCGGGCTCCAAGTGCCCTTGTGACCCGATTGTTTACGGAGGCCACTCCAAATCCGATTACGAAGCGGTTCGCCAATGTTTTCGCGAACTCGTTCATCACTGCCATTATCTACCCGAAAAGATCCGGGTAGGAAATCGCATGGTAAAGGCAGCGCTTCGCTCCATGATAGAAGATTTTGATATCGAAATGACCTTCGACGACCAACAACTCATGCCGGCCCTGATCACGGAAATCACCAACTCCATCGCTGATTCCGATTTGAACTGGGAAGACGAAATCTTGAGGGAAGTGATTCGGGCCATTCCTCAAGAGTTCCACTCCACAGCCGGCGACGAAGATCTGGACCGCACCATTCTGGCCATCGCGGAGAAAGTCTTCCTCAAAGACGCTGAAGACAACGAAGAAGAACACCCGATCAATGTCATTCTGGCCGATTTCGGTATGGCTGCTTCCGACCATACCTTTAATCAGATGGACTGAGCGGGGGATTTGTGTTATCGAAAACAAATTTTATCGCATGGAATGGTACTACGCAGATGCTGCTAATCAGCAAATTTCCTTTCAGGAGGAGGAATTTAAGAGTTTGATTGACCGGGGTGCAATCGGGTCCGAAACCCTGGTTTGGAATGCCTCCATGCCCGATTGGCGAAAAGCTTCACTGGTTCAACCTTTGCTTTTCCGCACCCATTCTCCAGCTCTCACCCCGATTCCACCGTCCAACTATTATCAGGCCCAACCTCAGGCGTCGGATGGTTTGGGGATCACCTCCATGGTTTGTGGGATTCTCTCCGTCTTGTCGATTTGCCTCTATGGAATTTCAATCTTTCCTGGAATCGCCGCAATTATTTGCGGACACATGTCCCGAAAAAAGATGCTTCAGGCAAGCCCAATCGGAAACACTGCTTTTAGCACCGCTGGTTTAATTATGGGTTACATTGGAACCGTGTTTGGTTTAATTATTGGAATCACCATGATTGTAGCGATTGTTTTTGCGATTGGAGCGGAAGGTGCCAAAGGACTGGTTCCTGAATAAAAACGGGGAAGGTGCCACTTAGCGGAACCTTGGACGAAGTTTAAATTTCTAAGACACATGAAAGCACTCATCTTCGCGGTTTTGCTCAGTTTAACATCGGTCGGGTTTGGATTTGATCAGAACCACACCGCGTTGACCAACGTGCTTCAGACTTTTGTCAACGCTGAAGGAAAAGTTGATTACGAAGGCCTAAAAGCGAACCGGGCACCGCTTGACGAATACCTAAAAACCACCTCAGTGGTTAGCCTATTCGAATTTTCCGCCTGGGACGTAAACACCCAGATTGCTTTTTTGATCAATGTCTACAATGCAGAAACCCTCCAACTGATCATTGATCACTACCCGGTGGCTTCGATCAAAAAAATCGGGGCTCTTTTCAAAACCGCCTGGGAAATCAATTCAGTCCAACTTTTTGGCGTTGAAACCAACCTCGATCACTTGGAACACGGTATCCTTCGTGAAAATTACTCCGAAGAACGAATCCATTTTGCCCTCGTCTGCGCCTCGCTCGGCTGCTCGCCTCTGCGAACCGAGGCCTACATCGGCAGCCAATTAAACCGACAGCTCAACGATCAGGCCCTCCGTTTTATGTCCCAGGCGGACAAAAATCGTATCGAGGGAAAAAACCTCTATTTGTCACCCATTTTTGACTGGTTTGAAGAGGATTTTACCCGCGATGGAAAAACCATCAGCGAATACGTTAGCCCTTACATGCTCGGTGATACCAAGGGAAAAAAGATAAAGTTTACCAACTTCAACTGGGATCTCAACAAACAGTAGACAAAAGAACCTTCCCGTCGACATCTGGGAAATGCATCTATCCTCAAGAGCGATCACCAGGATCATAGTCGCCGTCTTCGCCGTCGGTGCGATTGTTGTTGGTGCCATCCAGTTCGGTGACCAGTTAACTCTGGCCAGTCTTATCGAAAAAGAGACCGCACTTGAGATGTTAAGAGACAAAAACCTAGTTCTGTTTGCCCTTGGAGTTTTTGTCATTTACTTCACCGTGACCGGGCTCTCGATTCCTGGTGCCGCGATACTTTCGATCGTGGCGGGCCGATTCCTCGGGCTCGGACTCGGCGTGCTGGTCGCTAGTTTCGCCGGCACACTTGGCGCAACTCTTGCCTTTCTAGTCAGTCGGTTTGTCATTGGGGACATGATTCGGGAAAAATACCGAAACCAATTGGCGGAGATCAATCAGAAGCTGGCAAAAGAAGGTTCGTTTTACTTGTTTTCGATCCGTCTCATCCCAGCGATTCCATTTTTTGTGATCAACCCACTCATGGCCCTGACCCCGATCAAGGTGTGGACCTATTGGTGGGTCAGCCAGCTCGGCATGCTCTCCGGAACCCTTATTTTCGTTTACACGGGCAGCCATATCCCCAGCCTTTGCGAACTGTCTGAAAAAGGCATCGAGGGTATTCTGTCACCTGGATTAATCACCGCCCTTGTCGCCCTGGCAGTCTTCCCAATTCTGGTCCGCAAAATAATGTCAAAATATCTCCTAAAAGAATTCAAATCCCAAGCGTAGTGATGGTGTGTGTGTTTGTATTGTTTAACGAATCGTTAGACTCATACAAGTCTCTGAAGCCCCGTGCATGGCCGCACGGGGCTTCTTAGTTTTCGGCGATGGCACCTGCCCTGACTGTCCTGGCGCAAAAATCTCAAATAATATTCTAAGAATTTTGAATATTATCCTCCCGATGAGGTCTATTCTTATATGGTAAGAATGCCTTTTCAATTTTGGTTGTAAAAAACCAAGTGGTAACAGGTAGCAAAAATCGAAAACGTCGCGGAGTGTGGTCCGCGACGTTTTTTTGTTGAGTGAAACAGGTCTTTAAATCGGCATGGATTTGCCCTCGCTTATTCCTGATTTTTGGACATGGTGAAGCCATGAAAAGCCACGACTATACCCTGTTGAATCGCCAACTGTACCCTGTTGGGTCTTCCGCTGTACCCTGTTGGGTGGAACTTTTTGAGCCAAAATGTGGAAGCCACGATGGTGAATGGTCATGAGTGATAAAGATTATTTTAATTCCGAAGTTCCATCGGTTGAGTGGCTCCGGGAACGCGCCCGGAAGCGGATGCCACGCTTTGCCTTCGAATACCTGGATGGAGGCTGTTTTTCCGAGGTAAATCTCGATCGCAACATTCGCGAAATCCGCGAAGTGCAACTCCAGCCCTACTACCTGAAACCATTCGCCGGTGCCTCGCAAAAGACGGTTCTGTTTGATCGGGAATACGATGCTCCCTTTGGCATTGCCCCGGTGGGGCTCCAGGGGTTGATGTGGCCAAAGGCCTGTGAAATCCTCGCCCAGGCCGCAACTGATCACAATGTGCCCTTTTGCTTGAGTACCGTGGGCACGGCGAGTATCGAGACGATTTCCGAAATCACGAGAGGAAAATTCTGGTTTCAACTCTACCATCCGATTGAGAATGAACTGCGGAACAAACTGCTCGACCGGGCTGAAGCCGCCGGGTGTGAAGTCCTTGTCCTACTGGCGGATACCCCAACTTTGTCCTATCGGCCCAAGGAAATCCGCAATGGCCTGTCGATCCCACCGCAGATGTCTCTGCGCAATGTTTTTCAGATGATGACCCACCCGACCTGGTCTTTTAGCCAGCTCGCCGCTGGGGCACCCGAATTCAAAACCATGAAACCCTACATTCCCAAAGGGCTGAACATGAAACACCTAGGTCTTTTTTTTGGTCGGACCTTTTCAAACCGGCTCACTGCGGACAGGATCAGGGAAATCCGCGCCCGTTGGAAAGGAAAGCTCGTGATAAAGGGCATCGTTAACGCAGAGGATTGTGCCCTGGCGGTGTCACTCGGGGCGGATGGAATCGTCGTGTCGAATCACGGCGGACGCCAACTCGACAACGGGGAATCAACCATCAAACCACTGGCGGAGTTGGCGAGCCGGTTTGGGGACCAGATTACGATCATGATGGACAGCGGAATCCGGTCCGGGGCAGATGTGGCGGCGGCCCTGGCGAGTGGCGCAAAATTCACCCTGATGGGTCGCACCCCGATGTATGGCGTTTGTGCCCTCGGTTCCAAAGGC
The DNA here is from genome assembly GCA_041742015.1 of Verrucomicrobiales bacterium. GTDB lineage: Bacteria > Verrucomicrobiota > Verrucomicrobiia > Verrucomicrobiales > DEV007 > Arctic95D-9. The sequence goes on from JBGSJM010000031.1 coordinate 7,694, forward strand.
GGTCACCACACGCTGACGATGTTAAAGCGGCAACTCCAGCAGGTCATGGAACAAATCGCCTGCGAAAAAGTCACCGATTTCCCAAATCACTTGATCAAACCATAACCAATCACCATGAACCCAATTCAAGTTTTATGTTTTGGCGATTCGAACACCTGGGGATTTATCCCCGGTTTGGATTCTGAACGCTACCCTGCCGGGGTGCGCTGGCCCGGGGTCATGCAGGCCGCTCTCGGCCCTGCTTACAAGGTGATTGAAGAAGCTCAGAACGGCCGCATGACCGTTTGGAATGATCCCATGTACCCCACCATTTCCAAATGCGGAATGGAGCACCTTCCCGTTGTCCTCGAATCCCACAAGCCTTTGGATTTGGTGATTATCATGTTGGGAACCAATGATTTGAAGAATCACCTGAACAACAGCGCCCATACCATTGCCCAGGGCGTCATTACCCTGGTTGATTTTGTAATGGCGAGCACCGCCGGGCCCGGCAAGACCCCACCCAAAGTCCTCATGATTTGTCCCGCCCCGGTTTCCGAAGGCTTTTGTCCCTTCGGCCATCTCTTTGATGGAGCCCCCGCCAGATCGCGAGAGATGCCTGGAGCCTACGCTGAACTGGCGGCAAATCGCGGCGTTGCTTTTCTCGATGCCGGACAATTTGCAACCTGCCCCGAACCCGACTACATTCACCTTGACGAAACCGGACATGGTGCGCTGGGTCAGGCGGTGGCCGAAAAGGTGCGATCCCTTTTTGCCTCGTGAATCCTGCCCGCATTAGGGAACGCGATTTTCTATTTCCACCAGGGCAATCCAGCATCCGGCTTTACGGGCTGTTGAAGTGTTCCAAAACCACTCCGAAACATCGGTCCACTTGGTTTCATTGCCGAGGCAATCTTTGAAGATCGTCTCCTCGATGTATTGGGAGCCGGTGACTCCGGTGGCAACATACTTGCCAGGACCAATTCTGGTCACCTGATTTCCAGATGCTTTCAGGCAATCGACGATGGAATGTAGTTTCCGGGTCGGTTTTTCGATCTGTTTCAGGATAATGGTGCGGTGACCAGCTTGAAAGACCCCAATTTTTCCAGGAAAATTTTTGGCAAATTCCCTTTCGGCACGGCTCAGTGGCATCGGCTCGAGCCACTCGCCTTTCCATTTTTTCGGCCAGACCACGGGGGCAGACGAGGTGATCACTTCTTCAGTCCTGGCGAGTTCTGTCATCATAAAAATAGGTCCCAACGACATGACAAGCAGTAACGCTGGAGCCGGAACCCATTGCCGGGGCTCAAACTGCGGCGCGGTCCCCCGGAATTTGATGAATTTCAAAACCAGCCAGACCAGAGGCGCAAAAACCACCAGCCCGATTCCAGGGTGAGTCCAATCCGGGAGATTCAATATCCCGCTTTCCTTAAAAAACAGGAGAAAAACCCTCAGCGAATTTGCGATGATGGCTGCCAGCACCGAAACCAGGGCCATGACTGCGGTTCTCCCAATGCCGAGGCGATTCCAGGCCGCGAGGCTCAGACAAATCAGAGTTATGGTCCATAGCATATTCAAGCCCGCGCAGGGCGGATCAACCATGATCGACTGACCCTGCCAGTTGATCGCTGTTCCGGTTTGGACGACATCAACGTTAAAAAGTTTGAGACCTGCCGAAGCAATTGTGGCGGCGACGATTCTCAACGGGTAACCGAAATAAAACTGCAAACTGGCGATCACCGGTAGTGACAAAAACAACAATCCAAAGATGCCAAGGTGATGTTTACGCAGCCCGGCAATCAAACCGGTGCCGAGGATAAAAAGTGCAGCCTGAATCATGGCGGGAATCACCGGGGCAGCGAGAACCGATCCAAGCACGCTGCCTGCGCCGACCCAGCAGGTCAACGAAGTTGATTGAAGTTCCCGCCGTCTGAAAGCGATCAGAACAAGCGCGCTTCCCAGGGCGAGTAGCCCCATCGGTTCATCCGAGCCGTCACCGATTCGGGAAATATACCACCGGAGCACCGGTAATCCCGAAAAGGCAACAAGTAGGTAAAAGACTATCTGGCGAAAAGACATGGCTTGAGCAGGTGGTTGCGGTTCATCCACAGAGCAATCAATGCGGCAAGCAGCAGCAGTAGGTAAAACTCCGGCTCGGGGACTGAGGGTGCTTTGGTAGTTGTTTCCGAATCAACCGGGGTGAGGCCGTTTTCTGCAAATTGCTGCCTGGTTTCGAGCACCACCGCTCCGGTGAAGGGTGTAACCAACTGGTATTTTGCGGCAAATTCAGTATCATCTTTGTCCCAGGATGCCCCGTGTAGTTCTTTCATTACTTTTTGAAATGCCCAGTAACGCGCCAGGGTGTTGCTGACTTCGGTTGCTCCTTCGGGTAATGCAGCCCCCTCTGCGAGGTGGTTCCATTCGTATGCATCACCGACCGCTGGGGTATCAAGATTTTCCAGATAAGTGCTCAGTTCCTCAATCGACTGGGAAGATCGCAAAGCAGGTGATTCCATCAATTTTCGAAGCAGGTAGTTTTCTCCGTTGTAAACTGAAAAACTATGGATTCGAACCTTTGGTTTGACGCTTAGGTTGTTTAATACTTTGAGGGCTGAATCGCTGGCCGAATCAACGGGTTGTGGTCCATGAATCCAGATAATATCCGTATCCCGTTCCACTTCCGCCAGCCGCAGGGCACGAACCATGGCTGGAGCATTATCGATACCTCTCCGGTAGTGAAAATGCCTGATTTGATTTTTTAGTTGAGAAATATCATTCTGGTAGCTGGCCGGCTCATGGGCTTCCCCCCGATCTGCTATCACCACCCCGACTTTCTTGGCCTTTGCAGGCATGGCTGCCACGATTTCAGCTATGGATTTGATATACGGATTCATCGTCTCGGAGCCATCTAGCAGAAAGATGAGATCCCGATCAACCGACAGCCCTGGTTTGGCAGCAGATTTTGATTCCCTCACCAGAACTCTTTTGCCAGAGTCCAGATCGTCCCGCGTCCAAACCCGGATGGTGGTGGGATCCACCTGGACTGTGCCGATGCCACGGCCTCCTTGAAACTGCACGTGTTGCAACTGCCCCATTAACACGGTGCCTTCAACCGGATGGGACACCACATCCAGATCTTTGGAATCTGAGGTCAAGGGACCGGAGGACTGATACCGCACCGTGTGGTCAAAACTTTCTGATATATTGAAATTGTGCTCCAGGATTTGTGGAGGAACGATTTTTTGACCTTTATCAAGTGGTGAAATAAATCCGATTCGATACTTCAGGGAACCACCATTTGCGGGGACCGGGAAACACTGCACATAGATCCGATCAGGCCCGGCCCATCTCACCAAAACCGGATCCTTTCGCTGTACTACGGCCACTTTTTTGTAGGCTGCTGTGACTTTTTCTTTTCTGGCAAATGCTGCCTCCTGGGGTTCTCCATTTACCCACAGGGTTAAGCGGGAGACGACACTTCCCTTTGGTAATTTCACCAGAGCGCGTCCTTCCTGCGGGATGGCGGCTCCATTTTTCAGTTCGACGGTCCATTCCTGATAGATCAATCTGGAAGCGGTTTCGATTTTGGCGGAAATCATGGAGTGATCCAGTTTTAAGTCCTGTAACCTGGCCCCAACGTTGTCACCACCCAAGTTAACATCGGTCCGCCAGATGGAATTGCGGATTCCCATCCGTCTTCCCAATTTGATCTGGCTGACAGATTTCCCCGTCATGTAGTAGTATAGCAAACTCGCTTCTTTTGAGATATTACTATTGTTGCGACGCTGAAAACCAGTTTGATTCCATAGGTAGGCCACTGGTTCAGCGGCACTAAATCCATCCGTTGAACTATGGATATGGGCGGATTTTTCACTGCCAAAATGATCACAGATCCAGGCGGCTGATTCGATTGTAGTGGGACTGTCGTCTTCGGCGATCCGCTTGATTTGGGAATACGTCACCCAGGATGGACCTTCGATGAGGAGCAGAAAAATGATACCGGCTCCGAAACCGATCCAGTGAGTCCGGCTTCGACTGGATCGATCCCGGTAAATGACCCAGATCCCAATAATCAGAGTAAAAAGTGGAGCCAGCGGCAGCAATCCAATTCCGAAATAGATGATCCCGATCAAAGCAAACGGAAACATGATGCAGAAGATCAGACAGTAGTAAGCCGAGATGGGAATCGTGGAGGCGACGAGTCCATTGATGAGCCATTCCGGTATCCACTTGAGTCCATCGTGCTGCCGCAACCAATAGAGGAAAATGCTGGCTGGCACCAGGCCGACCGCAAACGAGAGGGGCCATCGCGGGATTGGGTCCAGGAAATTCTCGGCACAAAATCCCGTGGTGAGTTCAATCGTGAAAGTGATCGCCGGAATGACGATTCCCAATATGATAATCCAAAAACTGGTACTGTTTTTCATGCAGCCATCTTCGCACCGGAGTGTGAACGGAATAAGAAGCGGCTATGAAATCGCCGTGAATTTTGTGAAAATAGGAGCGCTAACCGCAACTTCAGTGAGGTACCAAGGCTCAATTGCTTTAGAAGACGTGTGAGGTGTCTTCTAACGGCTATTTCTACCGCTTATTTCCCTGGAAACTAGGGAGATGCTCCTGATCTTCTGGTGAGAGTCGGTCGACCGGGATGGTAAAGGTTTGACCATCAGCACGCCTGAATTCGGCCTATTTTCCTTCTGCATCCATAAAGCAAAGCGAACCAAGGCTGCGGAACGAAGATCCCGAATCCCTCATCTTCAAGGAATGGGCTCGGGACGATTCTGCCAATTCCTCGCTGCACCAGGGTTTCACCTTCACCGCAGTGCGCTGGATCGCGGTGGGGTTCTTCTCCGTCGACCGGGAAAGATGCGGAGGGGCGCACTTCTATCCGCTCTGGGCGAAGCTGCAGCGCCAGGAAGCGAAAGCGTGGCGTCGGCTCGGCCTGACTCTTCACCCGGGAAAGGTACCCCGCCCCAGCTACGCGATCCGCGCCACGGGCGTGGAAGCCTCCTTTTGCGACCCCTGGTTTGACGGGGCCAACTTCGACGGGACTATCGTGGTCTCTCCCAACGGCGGTTCGGTGATCACGGAGAAGAGTCTGCCACAGCTCGCGGCGATTCCCGGCGGCCTGTCGGAGTTGCGGCTTCCCATGCCGGCGGCGCAATCGCTCCTTAATGATTCGATCTTTATCAAGAATGCGGGTGAATCCCTGAGCTTCGACCCGCCGACGGGAATCCGGTTTTCGGGGATGAGGTGCCGTGAAACTCGTAGGAAAAATGGTCTCTCGCGCCGCACTATGGCTTGAGCTTCGCGCCTCTTTTTCGGCGGAGAAATCCTCACGGATTCCTCTATTCGGCCTCGTCATGCTCTCGGTCGCAAGGGATGCGTCTTCGCCGTCGAGAAGCTCAGTTAATTAACCGCCGATGAGATTCGGCTTCTGCGGCTGAGGCGGTGCCGTGAAACTCGTAGGAGAAATGGTCTACTCGGCCGCACCATGGTTTGAGCTTCGCGCCTCTTTTTCGGCGGAGAAATCCTCACGGATTCCTCTACTCGGCTTCGTCATGCTCTCGGACGCAAGGATGCGCGAGAAGTTCAGTTAATTAACCGCGAACAGGATCAAAGATCTACTCCATCACTCCATTCCAAGGTCAGTTGTGGACACGGGCTTTCACTTCAAAAAAGTTCCATCTGACCGGGGGTTCTGCGGCGGAAGTGTTTGCTCTTGAGGGCGGGTGACTGGCGCTCCAGCCCGAGGCGGTGGCGGGTCACGGTGAAGAGGGTCCGGATTTGTTCAGCTACGATTCCCGAGCCGGTCATGCGGGTCCCAAAATCACTTTGATTCAACTGGCCACCCCGCATTTCCCGAATGCGGCCCAGGATCAGGTCTTTTTTTCCGGGAAAATGCTGGTCGAGCCAGCCCGAAAAAATGTCTTTTACCCCGTGGGGAAGGCGGAGCACGGTGTAGCGGGCAAAGCATGCTCCGTGGTCGCGGGCGGCTTCCAGCAGTGCCGGGATTTCGTGGTCATTTAATCCGGGTATCACCGGGGCCAGGGAGATCCCGACGGGGATGCTGGCGGTGCTGAGATCCCGGATCGCCTGGAGTCTGGCGGCGGGTCGGGAAGCCCGCGGCTCCAGTTTGCCAGCAAGATCGCTGTCCAGGCTGGTCAGGGAAATGGCAACCACCGATGCCTGGTGGTGGGCGAGTTCCGCGAGGTAATCAATGTCCCGGGTAACCAGGGCGTTTTTGGTAACGATGCCGACGGGATTTCGAAAATCCCTCATCACCCGGAGGCACTCCCGGGTGATTTGGAATTTCCTTTCGATGGGCTGGTAACAATCGGTGATCCCGCTGCAAACCACGCTTTGTGGAATCCAGCGGGGCCGGGCCAGTTCATGTTCGAGGAGATCCGGGGCATTATGTTTGACCATGAGCCGGGTTTCAAAATCCAACCCGGCATTAAAGCCGAGGAATTCGTGGGAGGGCCTGGCGTAACAATAGGAGCAGCCGTGCTCACAGCCCCGGTAAGGATTGAGGCTGCAGGTGAAATTGAGATCGGGGCTGTCGTTTTTGGAAATAATGCTCTGGGAATCATCTGAAAAACAACGGGTTTCCGGGCGGAGCGGGACATAGTCTGGATCGGTGGCGGAGAGTTCTGCAAAGGCACCGGGATCCAGCTCGATGGAATGCCTTTCGAAGCGGTTGCCCGGTTGCAGGGCAGTGCCCCGGCCCTTGGAGTTAATCATGGGATTCATTTTTCAAAAATACACTAATCAAAATAACATTCATGTAAAGTTAAAAAAGGAGTCGTCGGGAACTTCCTCTTGTTTTGTATTTTTGTGGTGCTTGTTTGGACTGATGAAACCCGAACGATCATTTTTGTCTTCTCAAGCAGCGCCGTTCTTTACGGTGGGAATCACCGGGCACATGAATCTTCCCGAGGGTAGTGAAGCCATTTTGAAAGAAAAAGTGCGGGAGGTTTTGCGCTGGCTCAAATCCGGTAGAGTAAAGGGATGCAAGGAATTTGGTGAACCGCTGGGTTTGAAGGAAACTCAGATTGTGCTGATTTCACCCCTGGCCCCTGGAGCGGACCAACTGGCTGTGGAAGTGGCTCTGGAAGAAGGAATACCCGTTAAGTGCCCGATGCCTTTTCCAGCCCACATTTACCGGGAGGCGACTACTTTCACCGGGATTCCAGAACTCACCGCAAATCGCCAGAAGCAATTTGATGCCCTGCTCCAGAAAATTGGTCCTGAGAATGCCTTTCCGGTGCGGCACTATGATGATCAAGTCCCCATCACGAGGGATGAGGACTGGGATATCAAAGATGAAGAGTTTCGAAATTTGCGATACCGGGCGACTGGAGAATTTGTGTCGGCGCATTGCGATTTGTTGATTGCGATTTGTAATCAAAAGGAAAGAAAGGATTTGCCGGATCAGGATACAACGTTGTCATCACGCTCACATTCAGGAAGCCGGCGGATCACAGCCTCCTACATCAATGGGTTGCGCCCCGGCATTCTGCCAATCCCTCCATCGCTGGCCTGGCAGGATAATGGGCCGTTGGTGCGGATTTATTGCCCAAATAAGGATGCAGGGGCAGATGCTCTGGCGACGGGGCACATCGCAATTTGGCACTCGGAGGATGCGAGCCTGCATGGGGGCGGCAAACAGGTGAATCACGAAGTCGAAATGAAGAAGCTGCGGGAGCTGGCCCGGCGGCTGGAGAGGTTAAATAGCGATTTGAAGAAGGTCACCCCGCGCCCAGCCAATGTCGAAAAAATGCCCACTCCGGAAGAGGGGTGCGGTGAAAATTCTAAGGTTCGCAGGCTGCTACTTTTTGTGGACCGGGTGGAACAACTGGCGGCTCGCAATAATAAAGTCGCTAAAGTTCTAACCAATCTCTCATATGTCGTTGGTTTTCTGGTATTTTTGTGTCTGGCGTTTGTCCAGATTGGTTGGTATATTTATCTCGCGGTTGCTGCTGCGCTTTTTACGGGAGCTATGGTGGTCCGCTGGCTGATTCGCAATGAGTTCAACACCTTTCAGAAACGAGAGGATTACCGGGCAATCACCGAGGGCATGCGAGTTCAGGCGTACTGGTCATTCGCCGGAATCCGACAGTCGGTGGCGGATAATTATATGCAGCGGCTGCGGGGAGATCTGGCCTGGATCCGCAGTGCGATTGATTCCTTGATTTTTCCCTGTGATGAAATCGCCGTCGAGTATGATTCCATTTCCACCCACGGAGGAAAGCTAAAACGGTTTCAGGACGTTCTAAAATACTGGGTAATCAATCAGGAAAAATACTTCAGCAAGGGCGTTTATCGCAAAAGTCGAACCAGAGAAGTCTTGAGCTTTCTCTCGATTGTTTCCATCGCGGCGAGTGCCAGCTTGATGCTGGTCAGCGTCCTGGTGCAATCCAATTTTCGGGGGCTCCGCAACGAAGTGGTATGGGTGCTCAGGGAATATGGGTTAAATTCTGGATTTGAGTGGGGAATGATTGGTCTCGGTATCGTTGCTTTTTTCCTGGTGAGTAACTACCGTTTTTCGAGATCATTTGAGGTGAGGAATCAGCGCATGAAATTGGGCTATGATATGACCGTGTTCGGGATCTTTAAACACTGGTCGTTCCGGATCGCGATTGGGTTGGTCCTGGGCTTTTTGGCCTACGCATGGATTTATCATGAAACCGCGCCAAATTTTGCGGCGGCAAGAGACAAATATCACGATCAGGTCACGTCCTTTGCCAAGGCTATTTTATTGGCTCTGGCCGGTCTTTGGGTCAGTTATTCCAATACCATTTTTGCCAAAGAAGATGCCAAGCGTTACGCGGATATGCGGGGCCAATTTGGGGCTGCCCGGCGCAAAATCTCGTTTATTTTGAGGGAATATGAGCAAATGATTATAAAAGATGCAGACCTCGCAGAACTGGACACCATGGAAAAAGGCATCCAGCAACTCTTCCTGGCTCTGGGGCGTGAAGCCCTCCATGAACAGACCGAATGGCTCCTGATGCGGAGAAATCGGCCAGTTGAACCGGTGGCAAGCGTAAGGTAGTTAAAATGATGATTCGCCGTGAATCCAATGAATAAGGGGAAATTCGCCATTACCTGGTTGACTGGGATTGCGTTGTTTTGCTCCGGTTGTGGTGAAAAACCCCCGGTTTCCGAGTCCGTGAAAACGGCGCCACCCGTTGTTGCCACCACCCCGGAAACAACCAAACCCGGCACTCCCGATGTCGTGAAAGCCGGGAATCTGGAGTTTTCCCCGGCGGAGCAATACAAAAAGGCGGCCATTGGCACCAAAGAGGTGGAATTTGTCTATATGGCGACCAATTTGGGAACAGAACCCATCACCATCACAAAAGTGGACTCTGGCTGCGCTTGTATCGAAGAAAGCGTTGATCCAAAAATCATTCCGCCGGGCGGATCATCCCGAATTTCAGCCGTTTACTCAACGGAACGAATCAGCGGGACCGCAGAAAAAATCATCGCTGTAAGCACGGATCAGCCCAATGTAAAAGATGCGTTCCTGACCGTGAAACTCGAAATGGCCCCGATTTATCACATTGATCATGACCTTTCCACTTGGGCCCGGGGAAGTGCGCCAACAAAGAAAACCGTCACTTTTGAGGTGGTTCGCGATACTCCGATCCACGTCTTGGAGGCCAAAAGCAGCCGAACCGAAATCACCACCGAAGTGGAGGAAGTCGAAAAGGGGCGAAAGTATTTGATCCACCTGCAACCGAGTACCACTGCTTCGACCATGTTGGGGATGGTTCGTCTGATCACCGATTGCGAGATCGAGGCTCATGCCCGTCCGCTCCTCTATGTCACTGTGCAGTAAATGAAAGACATACTTCGGGAGGCTTTGATCGTCTGTGGAATCGCCCTGGTGGCGGCGACCTTGAGTGCTTTTTTTCACCCCAAACGTCCCGCCTGGTACAAGACCGAGTCGGATGACGTGATTCGCTGGGCCATCAACGAAGAGAAAGCCGCCGAGTTGATCAAGAAGGGCGAAGTGGTCTGGGTTGATGCCCGGCCGGCGAAGAATTTTGCCGAAAAACATTACCCCGGAGCGATCTCATTGGATTTGGATAACTGGGCGGAACTCATGTTCGAACAACAGGAAAATCTTCAAAACGCCATTGGAAAAACGGTAATCGTCTATTGCGATGGGACACGCTGCGAAAAAAGCCGGGAAGTCGCCGGAAAACTGCGTGAATTACTCGGACTTGATCCGGTTTATTTGCTCAAAGGAAACTGGCATTCGCTCGTACCAAACTTGTTGCCCTAGCGATTCTCTTCAATTCGCAGGTTGACTCTGTCACTCATGTATTCTAAAAATGGGGGTACCATAGGATGAATCAATTCAAATTTTTAAGTCTCACCTGCGTCTGTTTGTTGTTAATCTCATCCTCTGGATTTTCCGAAGAGGTTAAGGGAGAGTCTGCTGCCGTGGTTGAACAAGTTTCTGAAGAGGCCGCTGTGCTTCGGGCTCTGGTTGAAGAATACAAGGCCAAAGCCGCTGGTAAGCTAAAGGGCACCGCTAGTGAGGCGGTATCCACCGCGCCGGATTCAAAAACGAATCTGATTGACCCTGCTGCAAACGAAAATGTCGAAGCCGCCCGTGCTGCTGTGCTGGATCAAATGGTATCGCAAATCATGCCACCCAAAGGGACTGTAGTGACGCTTGCGGAAAATTCAGAAGTTCCCAAAGTCACCACCAATGAAGCCCAGACACCGGCAATTCCTCCAGTGGAAACTATCACTTCCGTGTCCACCTTGATTTCCAATCCGATTGAGCCGGTTGATTCGGTTATCTCCTCGGCACAGGCTAACATGGCCGCGAAGGTCGAGGCTCCAATCGAAAGTATCACCTCCGTCGTTGTCAATGATGCAGCTCCCGAAGCACCTAATGTGACTGAAGTGGAAAAACCAACTGCGGCCAAGCCAATGGCTGCGGCCGGTTCGATTATTTTGCGTGACGACGCGTTGGCGACAGGTTCTGAGTCGCTTGAAGCTGCTGCGGCTGCAGCTGCGGCTGCGGCCTTGGAGCCGAGTGATGCACCTGTTCTTGTCGATGCGCCTGCCAAGGTCGAAATGACGGCAGTTGTGCCCAACCCGAGTACGGAAGCCCCAGCAGTTGTACCTGCTGTTCCCGCAATTCCCGCAGCGCCAGAAAAACCGGCTGCTCCTGCCGCGGCTAATTCCGTGGAAATGGCCGTGGCCGAGACCTTGAAAGAATTGGAAGCCGGCAAATCAGCTGCCAAGGAAAAAGTCGAAGCTCTTGAAGGATCGGCCATGAAAGCAGCAGAAAAGCCCGTGGCTGCGGTCGAAAATGGTTTGGATGAAAAGCCAAAAGTTGCCGCCGCAGATGAAATGAAAAAGACGGTTGATGCCACAAGACCTCGTTCCACCGTTAAAACTTCTACTAAAAGCGGTAGTGAAAAACCGCTCGCAACGGCTAAAAAGAAAACCACGCCAGCAGCCAATGCAGGCACTGCTAATGCTGCGACGCAGGCTACGGTTGTTCCATCGGCAGGAGAAACTCCTGCTTCCGCAGCGACTCCTCCAGCCAATGGTGCATCTGACACCCCGAAAACAAATGCATTTAAGGGGTTGGGTAAATTGCTTTTCGGCTCCAAGGAAGGGGCTGCAAATTCAAATCCTCGCGCTCCCATTTTTAAACGCAAAGCACAACCACAGCCTGCCGCTCAACCGGCGACTCCTGCTCCGACTCCGGCTACCGCTGCGGTTGCCCGGTAGTTTTTTCCTGCAAAGATTGGATTTGAAAGTCTTTCAGGAATTCGGATAGTGCGATATGTCCAGAACGACCGTTGCACAAGTTCTCCGCGCCACTCAGTCTCCAGGGAAAGTGGTTGTCAAAGGCTGGGTCCGCACGAGGCGGGATTCCAAAACCTTTTCTTTCATCGAAATCAATGATGGCTCCTGCCTGACCAATCTCCAGATTATTGCTGATGCCTCCATCCCCGGATATGAGGAATCGGTGCCATCGCTGAGAACCGGGGCCTCCATCGCCGTGGAGGGGGAGGTCATCGAATCCCAGGGAAAACAAAAATGGGAACTCCAGGCCAACTCACTCACCGTGCTTGGTTTTTCGGAGGAGGACTATCCCCTCCAGAAAAAAGGTCATTCCGCAGAATTTCTTCGCAGCATTGCTCACCTGCGCCCCCGAACCAATTTATTTGGAGCCGTATTCCGGATGCGGAGTCGGATGGCATATGCGATCCACCAGTTTTTTCAGGATCGGGGCTTTGTTTACGTGCACACCCCGATCATCACCGCATCGGATTGCGAGGGAGCAGGCGAGATGTTTCGCGTCACCACGCTCGATGGGGCAACCATGGACAAAACTCCGGAGTCGGATTTTTTCGGCAAGCCTGCCTACCTGACCGTGAGTGGTCAGTTGGAAGGCGAAACCTTTGCCTGTGCGCTGGCCAGCATTTACACCTTTGGCCCGACCTTCCGGGCGGAAAATTCCAACACCTCCAGACACGCTTCGGAATTCTGGATGATCGAGCCGGAAATGGCCTTTTGTGATTTGCAGGAAGACATGGCCCTCGCCGAAGCGATGATCAAATACCTCGTGGCGGATGCCCTTAAAAATTGCGCCGAAGACCTCGAGTTCCTCAATCAATTCGTCGATAAAACCCTCCTCGAACGACTTGAATTCGTTAAAAAACGGGATTTCGAACGAATCACCTACACCGATGCAGTGGAACTCCTCCAAAAGTGCCAAAAGAAATTCGAGTACAAAGTCGAATACGGCTTGAATCTCCAGTCGGAACACGAGCGTTACCTCACCGAGGAGCATTTTAAGTGCCCGGTCACGGTCTACAATTATCCGGCGGAAATCAAACCCTTCTACATGCGCCGGAACGATGACAATAAGACCGTTGCGGCGATGGATCTTCTTGTCCCGGGGATCGGCGAGATCGTTGGCGGCAGCCAGCGCGAGGAGCGGCTCGGTATCCTGCGGGCCAACCTCGCCCATCACCACCTCAAAGAAGCGGACTACTACTGGTATGTAGATCTCCGCAAGTATGGCAGCGTGCCCCATGCGGGATTTGGGCTTGGTTTCGAGCGACTTCTCATGTTTGTAACCGGGGTCAGCAATATTCGCGACGTGATTCCCTTTCCCCGGGTACCAGGTTCCGCCGAGTTTTAGAGCCCCCCGATGGAGAAATCAGAAATCATCGAGGCCCTGAAAGCCCAGCTCCGGGAGAAATATCAACGGGCTGTTGGTGCCATGCACGCTGCTGCAGAAGCCGCCACTGGCGAGGATACCAAAGCGGAAAGCAAATACGACACCCGCGGGCTGGAGGCATCCTACCTCGCCGCCGGGCAGGTGGACCAGGCTGACCGCCTCGCCCGGGAGTTACAGGCGGTGGAGCTGTTTAAGTTTCCGAGTTTGGATGATCGATCAAAAATTGTCCCCGGTGCACTGGTTCAGGGTACGATGGATGGGAAATCCGTGTATTACCTCCTTGCACCCGGAGGAGGTGGAATAACGCTGGAGAGCACAAGCGGAGAAATCGTGACCGTCCTCGGATCCGAGGCACCGCTGCGGGGCCATCTCCTCGATCAAAAAGTGGGGACCAGGATCGAGCGGCCACCCATGGAAGTGACGGGTATTCAATAGATTACTCGATTGAACAGGGTACAATCGATGACTCAACAGGGTACAATCAGCGGTTTGTTTACTTTTTGGAGAGATCGATCAGGTAATCGAGCAGACTCGCGACTTCTTTGACGCTGTAGGTGTTTAGAATGCCCGGCGGCATCATCGAGGTCGGCAGGGTGTCGCGTTTCTTGATTTTGCTCTTGGCAAAGGTGTGTTCGTTGGCAGCGATGTCTCGAATGGTGACGGTGTCGCCAGCTTCATCTGTGACGAAACCCATTTGCATCGCTCCATCTTCCAGGGTGATGACGTTGGTCTTGAATCCTTGAGCGATGGTCTGGTTCGGCAAAATCAAGGCCTCGGCAAGTTGCTGGCGATTGTAGGTTTTGGCGATGTTGCCGAGGTAGGGGCCCTTCTGGACCTGATCCTGGCTGGTGGTATGGCAGGCGGTACAGGCGGCCCGGGCAAAGACGGATTCCCCCAGGGCGATATTCCCCTTTGTCTTGGTAGCCTGATCAATCGCCGCTTCAGGGGTCAGATTGGCGATTTTCGGGGTGTTGTCTTCTCCCGGTTTTTGGAGTTTTAACCGCCCGGCGGCTTTGGCAGCGGCTTGAGCGATGTTTTTATCGGGATCACTCAGGGCGACGAGGATCCGACTATCGATATGGTGGGTGGTGTATTTGCTGGCGATGGTGTTGAGCAAGGCGATTTTGTGCACTGGGTTTTGCCAGGCCAGGTCGATGGCTTTGTTGGACATTTCCCGGGATTCCGGGCTGCCGTTTTTCCGCTCGGCCAGGGCGAGCAAGGCGGCGTTGGCCCAGGTGTTTTCGGGCGAACCAAAACTTTCTGAGGCCATTTTTTCGATGGCGAGATGATGGTTTTCCAATTTGGGCGCTTTAAAGAAAGCATCCTGCCCGGCCGTTTGCTCTTTGCCATAGCCTTTTGCTTTGTCCAGTGAAGTAAGGGCGGTGATCATGGCGGAAAGTGCTCCAGAGTCATCGGTTTTGGCGAGGGCTTCGATGCATTGAGCCAGGGTTGCAGCGCTGGAATCGGGGGCCAGGGCGGCTTTGATCAAAAGTGGAATCCCATCAGCCGTGACACTCCCAGTCGCGGCGATTTGAGCCACAGCAGCGGGAATCAAAGAGGGATCTTCCTTCGCCATGGTGATGATTTTTTGCTGAGCCTCGTTGGATTGGATTCGGTTGCGGTTCATTTCCTTGACGAGATGGGCGGCTTCTGCCGGTGCGGCGGCAGCCAGAGCGCTTTTCAAGGCGGCGAGAATTTTTTCGGACTCAGCCCAGGTGGTTGGCGAATAATAGGGGCCACGGGTATCCGGGCGTGTTCCCCAACTGTCGCCAGTCCACTCCGCCTCGGTATGGTAGAGGCGACAAAGGATCGAAAGGAGATGCTGGCGGACTTGGGGGCGTTTTTCGGTGGAGAGCCGGGAGATGGTGCCATCAACGACTTCCGGGAGATGCATGCGCATCAGGGCGAAGGCGGCTCCACGATAGCGCTCCGGGTTATTTTCACTTTCGAGAGCGGCAAAACAGGCATGGTGGGCTTTTAATTGGCCGAGGGCTTGAAAAGCAGTATGGGCTACGACCGGGTCGGAATCTCCCAGCGCCTTGGCAATGTGATCACCCGCCTCCTGGCAATTTAGTCTGGCTGCGCAAATGATGACTTCTATCTTTTGCTTCGGGCTTTTGTTTATCCAATCTGAATTGATTATCGAAACCACCTCATCCATTGATTTTGGCTCTGCTTTGAAATCCGCGAAGGCTCGGGCGGCCAGAGAGGTCATCACATTGTCTTCGGTCTTGATTGCCAGCGAGGATACCTTTTGGCGAAGGTCTTTCTGTGCGTCAGCCGACAATTGGGAGCTGCCCAGAACCAGTGAAAACAGAGCGGCGACGCGACCTTCGATTCCATTCTCTGGATTGGAGACAGCTTCAAAAATCCTGGCGCTCAAATCGGAGTCAAATCGGCGGATCAAAGAACGCTGGGCCACCAGCCTCCGCACCTGACTGGACGTTGTCATCATCAATTCCAGCAGCTCATCATTCGATAGTTTCTCAAAATCCGGCAGCGGCTCGGGCTGATAACCTTTCGGAGTCACCCGAACAATAAATCCCGTCTCCGGCCCGGCCCAACTGAAGGTGGCGGGTCCTTTCCAGCTCGCCTGATAAATGGCGCTCATCCCATCCACATCCGCGTCGGTCGGGCGGGGCAGGCCGATGAATTTTTCGGGCGGAGCGGATTCTTTGAAAGTGGCCCCGGCCCGGACCACGGTGTGTTTCCAAAGGGCTCCGGTGCCCCAGTCGCAGGTCAGCGGGGCGTTGTTCCAGGCGTCTGGAAAGCCGGGTTCGCTAAGATACATCGATCCACAACCCGAGCCTCCGCCATAGTCGGCGAGGGGATGAATGTGTTCCTCGGGAAAGTTTTTATACATCCGGGGGTAGCCATGATCCTCAAGCCCGGTGAAGTGGTGAAAACGCACGTCCCACCCACCGCCATCGTTGGTGTTGTCGCGCGCAAAGATATCCAGGAGCGGGCTGATCGGGGTGCCCAGGATATTGCGGGTTCCCGTGGCGAAAAGCTCGAGACCGGAACCATCGGGACGGAAGCGAATCACTCCGCCGCCGCGATGCTGTAGTTCGCGACCATCGGTGCCTTTGGCTTTCATAAAGCCAAAGTCCCCGCCAGCGATATAGAGCCAGCCATCGATGCCCATTTCCAGTCCATTGGTGGTGTGGTCAGCGGGACGATCCTTGAAACCAAAGGCGATCCCTTCGATCAATTTTTTTGATTCTTCAGCCACTCCATTGTGATCGCGGTCGAAATGGACACTGATGTCCGGTGGGTGCAGGACATAAAGACGATCATGATCCCAGACCAGACCACGCGGAGAATCGATGTCTTTGATAAACTCGGTCACTTCATCCGCCCGGCCATCTTTGTCCGTGTCCCGGAGGCGAAGAACCCGACCGCGCTTGGGATTGCGGCCCAGGGAGCCGTTCCCATCGCTGGCCACATAGAGATCACCCGATGGTGATGCTGCTACATAAACCGGATAGTTCGCTGCCTGCCAACTGGAGAAAAGACTGACGGAAAAGCCCTCCGGCACGGTGACCTGTTTTAAAATTGCGGCTTCCTCATCCGGCGACAGCTTTACGATTTGGGGCGGGATGTTACCTTCATTTTTATAGGGATCATTTTCCGATTTTTGTAATTTGGCGGCCTGATTTTTCTGATTCTCCGCCAGTTTTGGAAATAGAGATTTGATGGTGGGGCTCTTTAGTTTGACATCCCAGATACTGGCCCAACCTCCCGCCGATGTCCCTGTGCAGGTGATGCGAACAAATTTGACCTTCTCGGCGGTAAAAATGTCGCTGGTGTTTCCCTTGTCACTGCCAGCGGTGGCATCCACTGCCAGGGTCCAGGTGGTGCCATCGGTAGAGGTTTCGATTTTCCGGTGATAAATATTATTGCCGCCTTCCCACTGGATATCGACTCCGGTCAATTGGTGTGGTTTATCGAGTTCGAGCTGTAACCATTGTGGCATGGATGCACCGTCAGCGCACCAGCGGGTTCCCTTGTCCCCGTCCACCGCCCGCCAGGCGAAGTTGTTTTTTCCGGTTTCCTCCGAACTGGCTGTGGCAATCACCAGGGTCGCATCAGCCGGAGCGGCACCTATTTCGACTTTTTTGGGCTCCTCTTTTGGTTTGGCAGGCACAAAGGTCACTTTGTTCTGGCCGGTGAAAGCCACACCCAGGTAATCGTCGTTTAATTTTCCACAGGACCAGAGAAGTCCGCGGGTGACCAGATCGAGGTAGCGGGGATCTGCCACTGTGCTGGTATTGTGCCCGATGGTGGTTGAAAAACTGGGCGCACCCTGGGTTTCGTTGGTCCAGATTACGATGGAGACGACCTCTTTATCCTTCACGATTTGTTTGCCGAGGGCGAGCGCTTTGGCGTCGAAGACGTTGACATTGTTGTAAAGTTCTTCTTTCCCGGTGGTCCAGTTTTCCATGCCCTTGGTGATGGGATGATCCTTTTCGACAAATTCAATCGCGATGGGTTCCTGGGGACCGTGGGACGCGGATTGCAGACCGAGATGCTTAAACCACTGGTCGGTGCCGTTGCGAAAGCTGTGCATGGAGCAGTGGAGATGAACCGCCGGAATCTTTTTGTGGGCATCGAGAATGTGTTTCATGACCTTCAGGTCTTTGTTCCCGGCGGCACATTCGTCGTGAATGACCACATCATAGCCCTCGGCCCAATTGGGATTGTCGTAAATGGGCAGTGGCGGATCGACACTTTTGTCATCCGTCCAGACGACATCAACCTGCACATTGGCCCGTTCCTGGATGCCTTTATACAATGCCTCCTGCTGTCCCTTGTAATCATGGCAACAGCCCCCCGCAATCAAGAGGGCTTTGAGTGGCTTTTTGGCAGTTGATTTATCCTGAGCGTGAAGGCCCACCAAAATCACCCCAAAAAGAACTGCCAGTGGCAAAAAGAAATGTCGTGTCCGCATCGCGGAATATGCCCACCCATCTGCTCCGGGCAATGGTTTTTTCACAGACTTTTTTGGGGCACGGAACCAAGCGAGTTATTCCGCCGTTTCGATTTTTTCACCCTTCATCCCCGAGCGACAGAAAAACTGCGCATCAAACAACAACGAAAGCGCTCGGTCGGGTTCGTTCGGGATTTTTGGGAATCCATCCACCGTATCGTACTTCTGCAAAAACACGTTACGCAGGGGCATGGGGAGGTCGCTCAGATCCAGAAACCTCATCCCCCAATCCTCAAAATTCCGCTTGGCGATTGGTTCGTAGGAAATCAACATGGCATCGTGGTGGCGGTTGTCCCTCAGGATTTTGCGGTACAGCGCATTCACCTGCTCCTGGGATCCCTCCAGAACTTGAAGGAAACAATCGCCGGAAAGGATCAGCAGACCGGAAATGTCATCGTTTCGGTTATTAACTTCACAGGTCGCGGTAAGTTCCTGGAGAGATTCGTTGGTAAAAGAATCCCAGCAACAAATGCTTTTGTAGATTAGTCGACTCAGTTTCATCGATGCGGATAAACTACCGTGCCGGGTCCACAGCGCAAGGCCTACTCAGAAGGATTTGCTCTGGTTGACTGTGTGACACCATTGATGTCAACGATGTCCCTGCTACTGACTGAACGTACCCTGTTGAACGACCGACTGTACCCTGTTTAATCGGCGATTGCGCCCTGTTTTATTAATGCAAACTGTTGAATAAAAACACTTTTTGCAAAATTTAGCAAAATGCGATTGCGAAGGCCTGAGACGCGATTGCGAAGGCCTGAGACGCGATTGCGAAGGCCTGAGACGCGATTGCGAAGGCCTGAGACGCGATTGCGAAGGCCTGAGACGCGATTGCGAAGGCCTGAGACGCGATTGCGAAG
>JBGSJM010000032.1:0-6433 GCA_041742015.1 Verrucomicrobiales bacterium
CGAAGCGTGTTGGGGCACCGCGTTCAATCAATGCGAATGAGGCGTCTTTGTCCCCAGCCGCGATGGCATATTGAAGCGGATTATACCACTTGCCGTTGACCTCCTGGATTTCGAGCTTCCCGTGGTAGGGCTGCATCAGGCGCATCGTTTCGCGGTGGTTTCCGGCTTTCACCGCATGGGCGAATGCGTCGTCATTCAGATTAGAACAGCTTTGGAGGAAGAGTGACCCACATACCAGAACTGCGGTTGCGAAGGATTTGAAATTCATGGCCTTAGTTTCCTCGTCTCACGCCTTGAACTGACCCGTCACCGCCAAGTATGTTGGAGCCGTTTTCCCAGCCGTAAAGGCCACCAGCGGCAGCGCCGATAGCCGCTCCCTCTCCAGCGCGATCACTTTGTTTCCCGATGATACCACCAGCGGCAGCGCCAAGCACAGCCGCTCCTATTGCGGCAGTCGGTTTGGCGTTCTCATTCGACATGGGAGCGCAGGACGGAATGAGTGCGGTGAGGGCCAGGATGGCATAACAGTAGATTGGCTTCATTTTCATTTTGGGTGGTAGTGGTGAATTCATTTTTTGTGCTTTTTGTCGATGAAGTCGTTATCCAATGCCGCTTCAAATTCGGATTGGGCAATCGTGAGGAGATTGACGATATAGATCCTGAGAGCCTTTTCTATTTGTTCGGCTTGCTCCTTGGGTATTGGCTGCTTGCTCAGGTGATTTATTCTCGTCATGAAGGCGTCTTCAATTGCGTGGGAGAAGCGCAATGCGTCGGCTTCTTCTGGTGGCAGTTTTTGCCAAGTGACATCCTTTTTGCTCAAGCTGAGCTTTTCAATAAGGGCAGCTTGAAGATTGTCTGAATTGATCTTCTCTGCAGATTTTCCCTCAAGGGACGCCAGAGTTTTCTTCTGATGCTCGTTGAAAATGGTAATGATGATCGTGCCATGATTGCTGTCCTTGATGGACTGTTCCCTCTGTTCTGGCTTCAAGGTGCCACGCTTCGTTCGCTGGCTGAGTTGCTCCTTACCTGCTTCAGACAACTTGTCGTAAGGTGCTTTGTAGAAAGCTTCCAAGGCAGGGAAATCGGCTTTGGCAAAGTAGTCCTTTTTCAGAAATGATTTGTAGGCCGTTTTTTCCGGTTCGGTCAGTTGAGTTTCATCGGCTACAAGTTCACTGACAGATTTGTTCCATCCACCAAGGATGGCGTAACGCAAGTTTTTACCCGACTTGCGACAGAGGCTTTCGAGGCTCAGAACCGTGTTCAGCTTCTTCCACGATGCGAAGAGATTCTCAACGTATTCATCAGTGAGGTAGGCGGGACGATTGGACACGCTTTTGCCAGTTACGAGTTTGTATTTGGCATCGATCCGGGCATGTTCGGCCATGACGTGACGGATGTAGGGTTCAGGAGTGCCGAAATGCTCAAAGCTGCCAGCCATTTGTAGAAAAACTTGGGTCAGGCTGCGCTGGGCGGGTTTGAAGCCGGTGATCGGATTGAAGTGGGGCGCGTAGGGTTCCTGTTCTTCAGCCCAGATACTCAAGTGACTGAGGCAAAGTAACATCAGCACGAGGAAAGCGTGTCGCAAGTAACGGATTATTAACGAATTGGGAGTAATCATGAACCAAAATGCTGTAATTTTGTTTCATGGAGGGTGCGATGCAGGAAGGGACCAAAAGTGCCTACGATTCAAGTGGGAGGAGGAAATACCTCACCAAGGCCGAGGGCGTGAAGTTCCTCCGAATTTCCTCACGGCTAGCCACCGCGCGCCGGCTTCTATGCGAGACGATCCACTTTACAGGATGTAGGATTTCTGAGGCACTGAGCCTCACCAGCGCGGACATTGACCCAGGGGAATCCGTCCTTAGTATCCGATGCCTTAAGAAGCGCGGCAAGATCGTGACTCGCCGGGTTCCAGTGCCACCAAAACTTGCAAAGGAGCTGCGATCACTGGAGCAAGGAGCGGCAGATGGACGCCTGTGGACATTTTCGCGGACGACCGGTTGGAGGATCATCAAAAACGTAATGAACGACGCTGGAATCGAAGGCATCCAAGCGACCACCAAAGGATTGCGCCATGGGTTCGGTGTGCGTGGAGCGCTGGGGAAAGTGCCGGTGAACGTCATCCAGCGGTGGATGGGACATTCGGACCCGAATACGACGGCAATTTACTTGGCAGTGCGCGATGACGAAGAACGAGAATTGATCAAGCGAACGTGGTAAAATTCGCGGTGATCAGGCTTGATTCGGTTGGCGTAGGGAGGTAGTTTTTTGAAACACTTTTACAGCAAAGTGATTCAAGCGTTGTTTCTACTTTCGCATTTTCAATGCCTCAATCAGACAGCCACTTCACACCCGAGTTCATTAAAAATCAGAGAGTGTAGTTACAAAGTGGATTCAAAAGCGGCACGATACGCGGTTTTTGTGTAATTTGGTTGATATTGTGTTACGGGTGACCTATAAGAGTCTATGTTGATGATCCGAGAATGACTTCGTGAGTGCTTGGTCCGGATTTGAAACTAATCAAAAGACCCAAATAATTAAGGAACATGAAAGAATACAAGAGTTCCCCTTTCGCCTTGTCACCTAGGCGACAATCAACAAACTATCTTAGATCCCAGCCTTGGCAGGCTGCGGTCAAGATCAGTTCAAATCATCCTGAATTTGGTGAGACAGTCATAAAGCGCGATGACTTTGCGGCGATTTACAGAAATAGGATTTGGCGTGTGTTGGCAAAAATCACAATGAAAAGGATACCCAATACGACGGTCATGTGGATTTTAGATCGTGAAAGTAATATTTACCACGTCACTCTAACGTATTCGGTCTGAATTAGGCCCTCCTGGATCATGTGACAACAGTTGGCCGTTTTCAACCAAATCTTGCAGAAGCTCAAGCGCCTTGGCTTGGGCTTCTTTTTGTTGTGGTCCGGCATTACCGGGAATAATGCAACTCTGTTCGGAAATTTTGCCATGAAGATAAATCCCGTCTGACTTCACGAATTCATCGGTATAATAAAGTGTCAGTGCACCTGAAATCGAGTAACCGATCGTGATGCCGTTGAAGTGGTCAGGGTCAGATGGTTTTGAGTATTCTCCGTGGACGATGTAAGTGCGGTCTTCGGGGGAAAAATAGATTTCGTAGGCAATGTCCTGGCTGGCATGGTCAGCGGCCCAACTAAAAGTACCCTTGATTTTAGGACAAAGAATTTTTAATGCTGCAAGAACTCGTGCATTGTGGTCGGGATCGCCAAATCCCGGTAAAGTTGGAAAATCAATCAAAGTTTCTCCCTGTGATAAATCGTAGATCATAAGATATAGGGGTTGTGTGATTAATTTGCAATAGATTTCAGAAACACCTGACTATTTTCGTCTTACGCAAAAAATCGGGGTTTGGCAGTCGCTAACTTTCGGCCTGATGTCAGTAATGATCATATCCACTTGGGAAGGCTGATCCAGTGAGGATAAGACATATCCGCTGTCGAACTGGGAAAATTTGGAAGAATCGGCTACGACAATGTTGAAAGCCGATCTTCCCATTATTATCCTCTTCAGCTCGGCTTCCTCGCTGTTTCCGATGAGTATTCGTCTGGAGGTGGTCGAGATCATCGAAGCGCCGAGAAATGAAATATCGATAGGAGGCAATAATTCGGAGGCGAATCTATTGGCTACGACACCGCAAACCGCGGCAGTTCTCGCCATCTGGTGGCCACCGATGATGGCGATGTTGTTGTATTGGCATCGTGGATGTCCGAGCCGGTAAAAAACATGTCGGTTATTTGTCCAGATCTCCATTACGGCAACTCTGGCTTGTTCCATTGTCGCCGTTCTCGATGTGGCGGGGAGATGATCTCCCGACGAACTTTTTTTATTGGTATCTTCGGGATCTGGCTCAAGGAGTCTTTCGGCGATTTGCGAGGTGGTGGTTCCGCCATCCAGAAACATCCTGCGTTCTTTTTTTATGGAGTGGTTATAGATTTTCTCGATCAGTCGCTCTCTTGTTCGTTCATCGCCTCCGATCAGGCGCGACTTCAGAGCACGCTGGATTCGAATGACGGAATGCACTTTGTTGGAAAGAGCCAGATATTTTGCCACGATGCTGATGCGCTGTTTGGCATAAAGATGGTGATTTTTCCGCAGATTGTAAGTGGCTGGAAACGGGGCGCCGGGGGAGAAGAAGAGGCCGTTTCTGCCTTCCATGGCGCTTTCGATGTCAATGCCGTTTCGCCGTAATATTCTGGCATCGATACGGAGTTGCTGACGCGTGATATTTTCGTGGGTGCTTTGGATCTCTGCGTATGTTACAAATCCTGTGTTCGCCAGTTTTGAAGCAATAAACTGTCGTCTCAACACCCCTTTGCTGTCTTCTTTGGCCATATTTCGACCCAAAATTAGGTGAATTGAGGGAAACTTCAATTTTAAATTGACGCTTTACGTGATTGCGTAAATGATTCAAGTCGGTAAAATCTTTGCAGGTCAGGCACATCTGTGTTCCGAGTATCACCGGAGTCGCCTACGGGGTCGATGGCAAAGGTGGCGGTCAGCTTTCCTGAGTTCTTTTCCGGCCAAAGCCCAGAATGCAGCGACTACGCCCAAGGCGACCTTCCACGCCTGACTTTCCCATTCATCGGCGAAGAAATTGCGGAACGTGTCTTCCAATGGCTGGAGAGGCGCAGAGTGGAATGAAAAATTGGCGAGGGAAGCAGCGCCAATTTCCCGAATGAGCAGTAGGCTTCCGAAGGAAAGAGCGAGGATCAGGATCAGATTGCCCGGTTTCATCAGGAGCAAAAAGCGGTTGAGAAGAGTGTCCATGCCTGACAATGCTCAAATTTTTGGCGAGATGCGATTGGAAAACACGGCTCGAATTCAAACTTACCGCCAATCTAAGCGAACGCTCACCTCGCTGGCTCATTTCAACTTTCCGACACTTTTAAAATAGGGTCATCTGAGAGGATTTTGGCAAATCCTTGCAGATTTCGGTCCGGATGAAGTCAGCCGGTGTCGTATCCGCGAATGTGGCCATGGGTGCGAAAATCGAGCGATAGCCGGTTTCTGTCACCCCCGGCAACGGGCCGTCGTGCTGGATCTCAAAATGGGCTGAGTAGGACGATAGAAAAAACGGGCGGCAGCTCACGCGGAATGTCCAGGGTAACACGCTGATTTCTTCGGAACTCCAGCCTGCGAGGTTCAACTTACCCTCGGATCTCGGCATGATGGCGTCGAAACAGGCCGACATGCAGCGGAAGCCAAGAGGCTTATAGTGCTCCCAGGCAAGTTGTTTCAGGCTGATCAGTTCCGGGTTTTCTTCACCGGGGTGATCGACCGCATTGGCAACGGCAATTGAAAAAAGTTCGGCAGCTTGAGTGCATAGTTCGTCGAGGGTCATGTAAATCTCCTTGGTTGGTTTCTCCCTGCTGGGATTGCAAACGCCTGGAGCTGACCGATAGGCGCGTCTGTCAACGACAACACGGTCGGCGCGGATGCGGCGATGGTGCGGGCGGAGATTGACAACAAGGCGGGTCAGCTTGGCTTGCGACCAGGGTAACAGGGGAGAGTGATATAGGTTGGAATCGACCGCAGATCACAAAGGACCGGCAGGAATGCCGCTTCAATAACGGCTTGCCTCGCCAGGGACGGGATTTTAGCGTCATTCCGATGAGCGCAACACCAAAGGCCAAGAAGACAAGAAAACGTTACTCCTCCGACGAAAAGAAGGAAATCATCGCATTTGTCGAAAAGCATGATGCCGAGAACGGGCGAGGTGGGAAAAGTGCGGCTGTATCGAAATACGGCATTTCTCCCATTTCACTTTCGGTCTGGATCAAGTCGGCCGGTGGTCCGGTTTCCTCTGGAACGAAGCGTGGGCGTAAGGCGGGTTCCAAGAACGTTGCTAAGACGGTCAAGGTTGCTGCTGCCAAGGGGGGTAGTCTTGCTGGGAAGCTCAACGAGCTGACCGCGCTGGCCGGCCAGATTGACAAGGCTGAATCAGATCTTGGGAAACTGCGCGCAAAGTTCGATATACTGAAAGCTGCCTTGTAAGCAAATTCGCCTTTGCGCGTGATGATGAACAGGTATCCGAATGCTCAGGATAGGGTAGGGAAGGTTGATGCGTTTGGTCGCAAGACTATCTTTCGGGAATCTTCCCCGGAGGTGATCCTCATCCCGATATCAAGGGCTATTCCAATTTTTCCTCAGAAATCCAATGGCAATTTTCGTGAATTTAGGTGAGTAAGAACGCGAATGAAAATTTCCTCCGAGAGCATTCTAAACTGGGTCCAGGGTTGGATTGTAAAAAAAACTTTTAGCTATTTGATTCTCGGCTCATTCGCGATCATCTGTCTTGTTGGTCACCATCTGAATCTCCGGATGCCCGATGTCGAGGGCTACACTTCGGTAGACGAGGCGTTCGCACAAGTTCAGCCAAAGAAGGGCGACGG
>JBGSJM010000033.1:0-23116 GCA_041742015.1 Verrucomicrobiales bacterium
AGTGCGCAGCCTCATAATCGGCCTGCATCTTGGGAGGGAACCGGAGGCTTGGGTGCCGCGATGGGGTCTCAATATTCGGATTAAACTGAATAATTTGAATCAATTATGAGCAATACAATAATTCCCGAGATGGGATTTGTAAAAGGTCTGAGCGAACCGGAAAGGTCTCAATTCGGAGGTTATGGAGAGTTCCTTTCGTTGAATGATGGCGAGATTTTGATTGAAGAGGGAGCTGATCAGGATTCTCTCTTTTTGATTGTCTTTGGTAAGTTTCATGTACAGACCGAAACAACCGGAAGATCCATTCTGCTTGGGAATTTGAAGGCTGGGGACACGGTGGGAGAAATTAACATTTTTGACTCTGGAAAGGCTAGTGCCAGTGTGATTTGTCGCTCTTTATCTCAAGTTTGGAAGATCGACAAAGCTCGGTTGGAACAATACCTTGCCGCTCATCCAGAGTCCGCTGCCCGTGTCTTAGTTAATATCGCAACTCAGTTAAGTAAGCGTTTACGGGCAACCAACGACAAAGTGGCGATGGCGCGCGAGGCGATGTTGGATTCCTTTTAGCAGGGGTTGGTGATAATAAGTTGCTCTGCAGACTCAAATCCGTGGACAGAAGTACCTAAGCATCACGGGAGCCGGATCAAATCAGCAATTTCCAAGAAGCTGCCTATTTTTCCAGACATAATTAAGGCCGGACGATATCGTCAAAATTAGACTTCCCCAAATCAGGATTTGCCCCAGACAGTTTGGGCCTAGTAAGTTGTGATTAAAAAGCGGGGAAGTAAATTGGAGGATAGAACCGGCTTCGGTTGATGCCAGAGTAAGTAGAAAATATAGGACCGTCACAATCTGGATGGCAGTCTTGTATTTTCCGAGGTTTTCAGCCGAGAGGACCATTCCCTCGGCCGAAGCCACCAAGCGAAGACCGGTGACCATAAACTCCCGGGCAAGTATCATGACTACAATCCAAGCTGGAAGATGGCCGGTTGCGATCAGCATCACAAAACCCGCTGTCATCAGCACTTTATCAGCCAGAGGGTCCATCAGTTTCCCGAAGCTTGAAACCAGATTGTGTTTCCGGGCGAGATGCCCGTCAAGGAAATCGGTAAAAGCCGCGATTCCAAAGATCGCCATCGAGATCGTTTTGCTATGCGGAAAAACGAACGTCATCGTCGCGAGAAACACGAACGACAACAACAAGCGAAAGACAGTTAATTGATTTGGAACGTTCATTTCAGAGCAATGATGGAATCCCGACAAGCTGTAATCGAGATTCCTGACTAAGCCATCACTCAACCTTTGGAAAATTTCAACGGATTTCGAGAGATTGCGTAGTCTGTGTCATTATTGTCAGAAACAAAGGCCTTACCCGAGTGAGGTTAAAAAAACCGGCAAGGTAGGTTACGGAGCCGTCCATCTGGCACTTTCCAAGTCTTGGGTGCCGATCTTCTTTTCCGCAAGGATTTCAGTTTCCTTGACGATTTGTATCAAAATCCCTTCAAGATCGTCTTTCTTTTCGTCTTTCGTTCCATCAGTATAGTACCAACCTGGGGCTAATTCGCTCTGATTTAACGGAAAAACCGCTGTTGTATGTTCACTTTTCCCAAGATACGCTATTTCCGGTAAGCTAATTTTTCCTTTCAGCACTCGATAACGCCCGCTGGATGTCAGGTCTTTTGGACTGGAGGATTCAACTGACATTCTGGCCTTGGGGGAAACCAGAACATTGTATTCCAGCGTTGCGCCACTGACTGGTGTACCGGTATTTCCCGATTTCGATTTGTTTTCTATCTGAATTTTATAGACCCAATTCTCATTGGTATATATGTGATTGCCTGAGTTAGACTTATCCCTGCCGGTCCGTTCTTTTGTAACTTTGATTTCGAAACCGAATTTCTTTTCTTGTGGGTTTTGGGCTACCCAAGTTCTAATGTATTCCTGGTCTGAAGCCGAAAAGAATTTGATTCCGCCAGTGGTAGTTTTTCCGTTGTCCAGTTTCAAGGTGACATCAGAATCTGTTGCCGCGACAATCGAGGCGTTGATCTCCTTCCCAGTTGTGCTGGTAAATTTTCTAATCTGCTGACCGAAGGATAGTTCCCCGAGATTTAAAATTATTAGAAATGCTGTGGTGAGAGCGATTTTCTTTTTCATAATTCAAACAAGGTATTCTGTATCCTTACGTTACACACTTTAGGGGCTCATAAAAGAGATTCTTTGCGTTTCATTAGTTGTAATTATGTTTATTTTAAATACAGAGCAACATTTTCATATTTTTCAACAGTTTCGGGCTGTTGTTGAATCCTCTTTGACCTTCCGTTGTGGGGTGTTAGCTTCGCGGGCGCTTACTTTTTCGCATAGCCTAAAGCCATGAGCAAAAACGACGGTTCATCCAGTTACAAAGACACTTTGCATCTCCCAGACACGGAATTTCCGATGCGGGGAGATCTTGTCCAACGCGAACCTTTCCGCCTTGAAAAGTGGGAAAAAGAAAATGTTCACCGCCAGATCGTCGATAAACGGAAGGCTGATGGCTGCAAAACTTACATTCTGCATGACGGACCGCCCTTCGCCAATGGTGATGTGCACATGGGTACCGCTCTCAACAAGGTTCTGAAGGATCTTGTCTTGAAAAGCAAGTCAATGGCGGGCTTCCACTGCCCTTATGTTCCTGGTTGGGACTGCCATGGCCTACCGATCGAGTTTAAGGTCGTTAAAGAATCAAAGGGACTCACCCCTGCTGAAATTCGGACTAAGGCAGAGGCCTTTGCCCGCAAATACATCGACATCCAGCGCAATTCTTTTCGCCGACTTGGGGTGTTTGGAGACTGGGAGAATCCCTACTTGACCCTTGCTCCTGAGTATGAAGCGGATATCGTGCGCGTCTTTGCCACACTGGTTGACAAGGGCCTCGTTTATCAGAGTAAAAAGCCGGTCCAATGGAGCTACGGTGCCCAAACCGCTCTTGCCGAAGCCGAAGTTGAGTATGAGGATCGCAAAGATCCCGCCGTTTTCGTGAAGTTTCCTTTAACGACTGGAGCACTGGCTGGAAAGTCTTCGATCGTCATTTGGACCACCACTCCCTGGACCCTGCCGGCAAACCTGGGGATCGCGTTAAATGCCCGGCTCTCTTATGTGCAGGGTGAATTCGTCAATGAGGAGAAACAGCGCACCGAAAACCTCGTTGTCGCAAAAGATCTCGTCCAAAAATTCGGCGACAAGACCAAATTCATCCCGAAGGGGACGCTCAACGATTTTAAGGGAAGTGATTTTGACGGGGATGAGGCTCAGCACCCCTTTCTCAATAGGACTTCAAAAATCATTCTCGCCGACTTCGTTACCACCGAAACTGGAACCGGCTGTGTCCATGTCGCTCCCGGTCATGGTGCGGATGACTATGTCGCAGGACAAAATAACAATCTCGGACTGCTTTCTCCGGTCGATGATGAAGGGAAATTTACTGACGAAGTTGGAGTTCCCGAATTGATCGGGCAGCATGTCTTTGATTGTAATGTGCCTATAATCAAAATGCTGGCCAGTTCTGGCCATCTTATTGGCAAAGAAAGTTACAATCACAGCTACCCGCACTGCTGGCGGTCAAAGACTCCCATTATCTTCCGTTCTGTGCCCCAGTTTTTTATCCGCATCGACGATCTCCGCGCCCGGGCGCTTGAGGAGATTGACGCGGTCACCTGGCTTCCCCACTGGGGTAGAAATCGCATCTACGGGACAGTCGAGTCCAGACCGGACTGGTGTATCTCCCGCCAGAGGACTTGGGGAGTGCCCTTGCCAGTGTTTTACGACGAAAAAGATGTGCCAATGATCGACGCTGAACTTGCCAGGAGAGTCGCTGACTTGATTGAAGAAGGCGGAACCAACCTCTGGTTTGAAAAAGACGACAATTGGTGGGCCGAAGCCGTAGGTCTCCCGAAAGGCACCAAACGTTGCCAGGACACACTCGACGTTTGGATCGATTCCGGTTCCAGCCATGTGGCGGTTCTGGATCGCCATCCAGAGTTGCACAGCCCGGCGGATCTGTATCTGGAAGCAACCGATCAACACCGCGGCTGGTTTCAGAGTTCGTTGATGCTTAGCACAGCAGTTCGGAATGCAGCACCCTACAAAACTGTGATGACTCACGGATTTGTCGTTGATAAAGACAAAAAGAAGATTTCGAAATCCGACGCAGCAAAGGCGGGCAAGCCAACCGATGCCGCCCATTTTTATAACAAATATGGTGCTGACATCCTGCGGCTCTGGGTCAGTAGTGTTGACTGGCAAAATGAAGTGCCTTTTGGAGAAGAACTTTTTACCCAGACAGCCGAGCCATATCGCCGCTTCCGGAACATCCTCCGCATTCTTTTGGCGAACCTGAACGATTTTGATTCGAAAAAGGACACTGTGGAGCGCGAACATTTTACGTTGATCGATTGCTGGATTATGGAGCGACTTCAGATCGTCGTGGCGGATTGCCGGGCTGCGTATGCAGATTTCGAATTCCGAAAAGTGTTCAACATCCTGAACCAATTCTGCGCCAATGATCTCAGTGCCTTCTACGTCGATATCACCAAAGATCGGATGTATTGCGATGAGACCAATTCACCCCGTCGCCGAGCGACCCAGACAGTGATGCATCAGGTTTTTGAGTCACTTGTCAAGCTGCTTGCGCCGATTCTGGCCTACACGGCTGACGAGGCCTGGGAGTTTGTTGGTCATAAAACCTCCGTTCACTTGGAGACTTTCCCGGAAATCGATTCTGATTTTTCAGGTGATGAAGCGACCGCAAAAATTCAGACTCTGACCAATCTGCGCGATCTCGCCCAGGTCCAGATTGATGCCGCGATCAAAGACGATCAGTTTAAAAAGAGGGAGCGCAGTGCCGTCGCCTTTGAGTTGCCCGAAAAACACCCAGCCCGTGATTTGATCAAAAATAATCTCGATGATGTGCTCGAATTCCTGATGGTTTCGACCGTTTCGATTGCTGAAAAGGTATGCGAGAAAGCTGCGGCAAAGGTCTGTGAAACTCCCCTGCCTGAGTGTCCGCGGTGTCGACGCTCCATCGCGGTGTCAGTCAACCACGAAGAATGTTGCGACCGCTGTGCGGCAGTCCTCAGCTAAATCGTCAATTGTACCCTGTTTAATCCCCCATCGTCCCCTGTTAAATCACCGAGATTAGAACGATTTATGAAATATATTTTAGGCCTGACGATTCCCTTTTTTATTCTAGATCAGCTAACCAAAGCTTGGATCTTGAAGAAATTTCCGTTTGCGCCCCCTCCCTATGAGCATATTGCGGTGATCCCAGGTTTTTTTAACCTGACCCGCGTTCACAACACTGGGATGGCTTTTGGTTTGCTGAATGGAAATCCCTATTCCAACTATATTTTTGGGACATTTGGGTTGATCGCATTTGCCGTCATAGTTGTCTTGTGGAGGCGCAATGCCTTTCCCGATGCTTTAACCAAGTCGGCGGTGGCTTTGTTGATTGCAGGGATTTTCGGAAACTTGACGGATCGCATGATTCCTGGGCGCGGCTATGTGGTTGATTTTTTGGATTTTAAACTGCCGTTCTGGCATCTTTTGCAAAAAGATTCCGGTGGTCATTTCCCTTGTTTTAATGTTGCGGATTCCTGCATCTGCGTCGCTGCTGCCCTTATGTTTATCAGTGCTTTTCAGGGGATTCGGGAAGAAGCCGCAAAGAAAGCGAAATGATGTCAACCAAGTTTAAGATCATTTGCGGAGTGATCTTCCTGGTGGCGCTCATTGCTCTGTGGGCGATTGATAGAGGATATGAAAGTATTGCCAGTGTTGGTTCACTTGAAAAATATGGCAATTACCTGAGAAAGGAATTCCCCGGGGTGGAGCACATTTCGACAGGCTCGTTGAGCACAATGCTCCGTGCCCATGAAGCAGGCTTGGAGCCTTTGGAATTGATTGATTGCCGTAGTCTAGAGGAGTTTCGGGTTAGTCATATTCCGGGAGCGGTAAATCTGGCAACGACTCAGGAGATCATTGAGTATCTCAAGGAACGAAATGTGGCTGAGAACGCCCACGTGGTGGTCTATTGTTCAGTCGGGGCTCGCTCGGCCAGACTGGCCATAGACCTACAAAAAGCCGGTCTAAACGGTGTAAAAAATGTTGTAGGGTCCATTTTTTCCTGGGCCAATGAAGGTAGACCGCTGGTTGATGGAGCTGGGCATCCAACTGGGAAGGTCCACCCCTACAATCGATTTTGGGCCAAACAACTGACTGACGGTAGAGCAGCGGATATCACGCTGGACGAGTGATTGATCACAACGGGATTTGCAATTGCCCCGTTGATAAATCCTGGCCTACTCGTAAACTCGGCGCTCGTATTTAATTGGCCATGATTTCACGTTACCTGATCTTCCTGCTACTGCCGCTTTTCTGTATTTTGAATGCGGCTGATCCCGCTGATCTCGCGAAGAAATTTAAGCAGCTCCCGACTGTGGCGGAGAAGGATTTGCCGATAATGGACAATCGGAAAGGAGATTTTCGAGGTAAAATCGAGATGCCGGGATTGACCGGTCATACCTGGGTGAGTTTCCCGTTTGTGGAGAATCCGGGGAGCTTTGGCTTTGATCGGAAAGGGCGACTCTACGTGGCGGAGGCCAATCGGTTCTGGCTCGGGGTGCCGGATTTGAGAGGGGCCAATGAGATGATTCGTGATGATTTTCAAGCGGTGACAGTGGAGGATCGGCTCCGAATGTACGACAAATTCAAAGCCAATTTTCCCGAAGGCTGGTTCGAAAAGGTGGCCGACCGGATCATCCGGCTGGAGGATCGGGATAAAAACGGAGCCGCTGACCATAGGACGCTTTTTTCCGATCATTTCCGACATGCCGCAGACGGGATCGGCTTTTCGGTTCTGGCTGATGAAGACGGGACGGTCTATTTCACCTGTATCCCAAGTCTTTGGAAATTGAAAGACAGCAACGATGACGGTGTGGCCGACAGTCATGAGAAGATCGTGGATGGCTTCGGCGTGCGGGTCTCTTTTATCGGTCATGATTTGCACGGGATCACACGCGGGCCGGATGGCCTGCTGTATTTCTCGGTCGGGGACCGTGGTTATCATTTGAAGGATGGTCAGGGCAAAACCCTGGAGGGCTCTGGCCGGGGGGCGATTTTTCGCTGTCGCGCGGATGGCTCTGCTCTCGAGCTTTTCTGTTCTGGTCTGCGAAATCCACAGGAGCTGGTTTTTGATGATTTCGGGAATCTGTTTACTTTTGATAATACCGGAGACATCGGCGATAAAGCCCGAATGGTTTATGCGTTAAATGGGACTGATTCGGGGTGGGATATGGCTCATCAATCAGCCCATCATTATGTCGGGGCATTGGATTGGGGTGATTTTCATCCGGAAAAATCGATGTGGGTCGCGGAGCGCATGTTCGACACTCACAATGAGGAGCAGCCCCAGTGGGTTTATCCCCCGGCCAGTCACGTGGCTGAAGGTCCGAGTGGCGTCACGTTCGTGACGGGGGAGTCTCTGCCGGAGAATTTAAGAAATCGCTTTTTGCTTTCCAATTACCGGGGAGCGTCGACCAGCAGCACGACCCTCGCGATTGGTTATGAAAGAAACGGAGCCGGTTACCGGGCTTCAGATGTTAAAACTCTCGTGGCTGGAGTGGCCGCCAGTGATGTGGAACTCGGCTATGATGGCAAAATCTACCTCTGCGATTTTGGCGGAGGCTGGTCGGTAAATACCAATGGCTCCGTTCAGGTGATTGAATCAACCGACGAAACCATGCGCAGAGCTGGCGAGGCCGTTGCCAAATTGTTTGCTGACGGCTTTGATAATTGTAGTGATGATGCACTGGTGAAATTCCTTGGGCATCCAGACCGGCGGGTCAGGTTTGCAGCCCAGTTCGCTCTGGTAAACCGGAAGCAGGGGCTCCAACTGCTTTTGAAGGCGGCAGAAAAGGGAGGTGATCTTTTCACCAGGCTTCATGCAGTTTGGGGACTTGGTCAGATGTTGGGTAAATCGACAGACATTGCGGGTGCGCTTATTCAAATGATCAATGATCCAGATGAGGAAATCCGGGCCAATGTGGTGCGGGTTCTCGGGGACAATCGCGTCACCAGTGCATCAGCAGCCATCCTGGAGAGTTTTCAAAACGACGCTTCCATCCGGGTTCGCTCCCTGGCAGCGGTGGCGCTGGGGAGAGTGTCTGCTCCGGGCGATGCGCCGGCCGTCAATGCCCTATATTCCGCTGCGGTGAAAAACGGACCCAACAGGGTACAGTCCCCGACCCAACAGGGTACAATCGAAGGGAAAAGCGACATCGTGCTGCGCCACGCCCTGCTTTCCGGGCTGGATTTGATTGGGACTGTGCCCATGGCAGTGGGAAAAATTGACTCAAAATCAGAGGAGGAGCGGCTGCTCGCGGTGCTGTTCCTGCGCCGCCGGGAGAGCCCGGAGTTGGTCCGTTTTTTGAATGATTCTTCACCTTTGATCCGCCGCGAAGTCGTCCGGGCGATTTATTATACAGCCGCGATGGACTCGGAGGCGGGTCAGGCGCTGGCGGCGGTCAATCCAGAGGGTTTTCCACAGACCATTCAGCGTCGATTGATGGCGGCAAACTATCGCAGTGGTAAGCCGGAAAACGCGCGGGCACTGGTCAAAATGGCGGGCAACCCCCGGCTCGATTTAAAAGTGAGAAAATCGGCCCTCCAGGGGTTATTGCGCTGGGAGGCGACGGTCGAGACTGACCCGGTGCACGGAACCTATCGCCCGGTAAAATCAGGAGGCCGGACTCTTGCTGCCCTGGGCAAAATCATTTCCACCGATTTTAAGGAATTTCTCGGAGAGGCGCAACCTCCAGAACTGCTTGTCCTGGCCATGAAGCTGGCTGATGCCGGGGGAATTCAACTGGATGGGGATACTCTCTTTTCCCAGGCGCTTGAGGAAAAGCTCGAGCCAGGAATAAGAATTGCCGCTCTCGACAGCCTTGTGGAGCGCGGGGATGACCAGGCGGCGAAGGCTGTCGAGAAGTTACTCGAAGACGGCAACCCAGAGATTCAGGCGGCTGCGTTAAGATTGGCTTATCAATTGGACCGATGGGATTTGGGAGAGCGAGCCTATCAGGCGATCCTGTTTGGTCCGATCCCGGTGGCTCGTGCCGCCATTGAAGGGATGGCGAAAAAATCTCCAGAAAGATGGGCTGTGATCTGGGAATACTCCCATGAGACGATGCGCTCAGAATTGAAGCTCGATGCTTATCTTGCCACTCTAAAACACAAACCCGAGGTTGCGCAGCAATTTGCAAAGGCTTCAGCGGACAATGTATTTAAACTCAGTGAACACGGCGGTGATCCAATCCGGGGAGAACAGATTTATCTTAATCAGGGAGCGTGTCGGCAATGCCACAAGATTGGCAGCGAAGGCGGGCTCCAGGGACCGGATTTAACGGCAGTGGCGGCGCGCTTGACCCGGTTGCAGATTTTGACCTCGATTTACAATCCGGGAGCCGAGATTTCGCCCGGCTATGGAACCGCAGCCGCCACGCTGAAAGACGGAAGCGTGGTCATGGGTAGAATCGCCGGGGAGTCGAGCGATTCCGTGACGATTATTGCCCCAGATGGAAAGAGTAGTGTGATCAAGCGGTCCGAAATCACAAACCTGACTCCGCCTATCTCGGCGATGCCACCGCTAGGAGCGCTGCTGCCTCCGCAGGATTTGCGGGACTTGGTCGCCTACATCGCCAATCAAACCGGGAAACCCGGTCGGAAGCCTGGTGACGCCGCGCACGGTGACGGTGATGAGGCAATTGCCAAGTAAGTATTAGCCGACATTTCCCTGGAGGTAATCCCGAGCACGGGATTGAGGCCAGCGTTTCCCTGGAGGAAATCCCGAGCACGGGATTGAGGCCGGCGTTTCCCTGGAGGCAATCCCGATCGCGGGATCGTGGCCAGCATTTCACTGGAGGAAATCCCGAGCGCGGGATCGCTGCCAGCGTTTTCCTGGAGGCAATCCTGAGCAAAGGATCGATGCCAGCATTCCCCTGGAGGCAATCCCGAGGGCGGGATCGAGACCAGGGAACTTTTTTCTCATTTGCGCTAACTGATTTTGATGATAAGCAAAAGTGCGTTCCCGTGGGCAATGGTTGCTTTCGGGCCACCAAACCACAAAAGATCAAAAATTATGGAAATCTGGCAATTTGCCCGCAATACCTTTCAGTCGGTGACCGCTGGCAGCTACAAGCTCATGAATATCATCTTCTCGGATCATGTTGCCCGGCTGGGGGCGATCACCGGGGATGCCGATTTTACGGCGATGGTCGCGCGGACCACGCCGGTGAAAGCAGCCTGGGATGCGGCCTACACCGCGTGGATCAGCAGCAAGGGAATCTACAAAGGGCGCACCGAATTGTGGGTGGCCAGGGTGGCGGATCTTTCCTCGCTGCGGATCAAGCAGTGGGACATTGCCATTCAGGGTGAGTTTCTGGAGGGCACCGGGGAGTACACCATGCTGTTGCCCAACGGACGCGGCCCTTTTCAAAAAGGTTCCTATGACCATCTCCTGGCCCAGGTCAAAGCCCTGGAAACCCGCCTCCTCGAAGTGACGCCCACCGTGCCCGCGCTCACCAACCTGGCGGCGACGGTGGGCACCTACCACTCGGAAATGAAAACCCTGCGCGATACCCAGCAAACCGCCGAGCAATCCGTCGATAACAACGCGGCCCTGCTTGAGATCGAGCGCCTCGCGGCTGCGACGATGATGTATAAGAATCTCGGTCGGCTGATGGAGAAGTATGCGGACACTCCGGTGCGGGTGGAGGATTTCTACGACATGAACTACATCCGCAACGGCGCAGTCGCTCCGCCGGAGGACGTGCCGCCGCCCAGTGACCCCTCCGGTGCTGTAAGCTGACGAACTAGCCTTTGAGCCGCGATTTCAAACCAGTCCAGCGATGGTTGCTTTCCTGATTTTTGATCGCCATTTCAAAGGCTTTTTTCTCTCCGACCACGATGACCAGCTTCTTTCCCCGGGTCAAACCGGTGTAGATTAAGTTTCGCTGGAGGAGGATAAATTGCTCCGAGGCCAGGGGTATCACCACGACCGGGAATTCGCTGCCTTGCGACTTGTGAATGGTGATGGCATAAGCATGCTGCAATTCATCGAGATCTCCCGGTACGTAGGCGACTTCGCGATCACCCTCGAACTGCACGGTCACCTTCACTGGATCAGGGGTGATATCCTTTATGATGCCAATGTCGCCGTTAAAGACCCCGGTGTCGTAGTTATTCCGGGTCTGGATGACTTTGTCTCCCATGCGATAAATGTTTCCAAACCGCTCAATCTCGAATTTCATGGGACCGGGCGGATTGATCGTCTTTTGCAATTCGATATTCAGGGATTTGGTGCCCAGAGTATTTCGATTCATCGGGGTTAGGACCTGAATGTCGTCGCGGGGATTAAACCCGAATTTGTCTGGAATACGATTTTGGATGAGATGTTTTATCGTTTCCACGATCGATTCGGCAC
The DNA here is from genome assembly GCA_041742015.1 of Verrucomicrobiales bacterium. Taxonomy (GTDB): domain Bacteria; phylum Verrucomicrobiota; class Verrucomicrobiia; order Verrucomicrobiales; family DEV007; genus Arctic95D-9. The sequence goes on from JBGSJM010000033.1 coordinate 11,513, forward strand.
CATCGCGCTCGATGAAGAAAAAATCGGAATCAGGGGAGTGGGCGGTGTCAGGTTTTTGTCCCTGATTGATCGCATGAGCCACGCTGATTATTTTGCTTTGGGCGGCTTGTCTAAAAATTTGAGTGAGGCGAGCCACTGGAAGTGCTCCGCTGTCGATGAGATCGCGCAGCACCGTGCCCGGTCCCACTGAGGGAAGCTGGTCCACATCACCAACGAGAATGAGATGGCCTTTTTCCGGGAGCGCCTCCAGAAAACTCGCCATCAGTTTGATGTCGATCATCGAGGCTTCATCGACCACGAACAAATCGCCTTCCAATCGCTTTTCCTGGTTCCGGGCAAAACTGCCCCCTGGCTGAAACTCAAGGAGGCGATGAAGTGTGGAGGCTTCCCGCCCGGTACTTTCGTTGAGCCTTTTGGCGGCCCTTCCGGTGGGGGCGCACAGCACTGGTACGACATGTTTCGCGGCCAAAATCTGGAGGATGGCATTTAAAATCGTGGTTTTACCAACTCCGGGACCGCCTGTGATAATGAAAATCCGATTTTGCAGCGCTCCTTTCACCGCCAGAGCCTGTTCTCCGCCGAGGGTAAAGCCATGGGTTTTCTCGAACCATTCCACCTCTTTGTCTGGGTCCATGGCCGGATAATCCGGGGGCACATTGGCGATTGCTTTCACAGTATAAGCGACGCTGTTTTCGGCTCGCAAATACTCAAAAGAAAACACCATCGCTATCCCGTCGATTTCCTCCAACTCCAGTTGATCTGTTTTGATCAAATCCTCAAGGCCGGTTTCCACCAGGTTTTGATCGACCCCTAGTGCCTCAACCGCTTTGGATATGAGATCTTCCCTGGGCAGGGCGCAGTGACCTTTCCCTGCTGCAGCCTCGATCACATAATGGATGCCAGCGCTGATTCTCTGCGGGGAATCGTCAGCTTGTCCCATTTTCCGGGCGATATCGTCGGCTGTTTTGAAACCGACCCCGGGGAGATCTCTGACCATTTGATAGGGATTTTGCCGCAGGACATTTACCGCATTGGCTCCGTATTCCTTGTAAAGCCGGTTGGCCCGGGCCGGGGAAAGACCATGGCCATGCAGAAAAATCATGATATCACGGACGGATTTTTGTTTGTTCCAGGAATCTTTGATCAACATGCGGCGCTTTTTGCCGACACCTTCGACCGTTTCGAGCCGCTGTGATTCATTTTCGATCACGTCGAAGGTGTCTTTCCCAAATTGGTTGACGATTCGTTTGGCGTAGCGTTTGCCGATCCCTTCGATAAATCCGCTGGCTAGAAACTGCTCGATCGCCTGGAGCGTTTCGGGTGGTTTGGGGTGAATAAAATCGGCTTTAAACTGTTTACCAAACTTTTGATTTTGCTCCCATTTGCCGGTAGCTTTGAAATTCTCACCCTCTACAATTGATGGTAAAACACCAATTACCGTCACCAATTGCAGGCTGGAATCCGTCTGGGCCTGGAAAATGGTAAATCCATTTTCATCGTTGTGAAAAACGATGGCATGCACGGAACCATTAATCTCAGTTTGCTCTCCCACGGGCGCATTAGAGATCTTTTTGTTCGGTTCTGGCGGAATGTCAGGCATGATTTCTTTCAATTTCAACTATTCTACCACTTTACAATCGATAGTCAGTGTCGCATATTCGCCGTCCCATGGCCATTTTATCCATTTTATTAACCGCTATCATTATTATTGTCAGCATTCTAATTGTGCTGATTGTTTTGGTGCAACGGCCCAAGCAGGAAGGATTGGGCGCAGCCTTTGGTGGAGGTGCCTTCGATTCCGCACTGGGGGCTCATACCACCGATGTGCTTCAGAAAATCACTACCTATTTTGCGATTTTCTTTTTTGTCTCAGCGATCGGCTTGTCCATGATTAACGCCCGGAAATTCCGCGCTTCTGCTGTGAATAATCCACTTGAGAATCTCGATAAACGGGAGTTGCCGACCACTCCTGATTTAACTCCCGGGCTTAATGAAGCACTTCCACCATTGGCACCCGTCATTGATGACGCCGGAAAAGCCAAATCAGATCCGGCGGTTGCGCCCAAAGGGGATGTTCCAGCATCAGTTTTACCATCTGGTGCTCCTAAGGCCGACGCACCGAAGCCTGCGGAAGCTGCCAAACCTGCTGCTTCTAATCCAGCAGCGACTCCCAAGCCTGCGGAAGTGAAAGCCGATAAGGTTGCACCTGAAGCAGCAAAACCAGCGGCAACTGGAGGTCAGTAACTTGGCTGTCCTCTTTTTGCTGTAATTCTCAAGGATATCAATTTTGGCTTTCAGCGAGGTGAAAAAGATCGCTGTTTTGCCGTTTCAGTTATTTGCCTACCTGGCTTTCAGGTTGACAGAGTTGGTACTTGGTCTTTTTCCCTTGGGGATGTGCATGCGTTTTGGGGCTTTTCTAGGAGGTCTTTTTTTCGCAGTATCGAAGAAATATCGGGACTTGGTGCGTGTGAATCTTTCCATCGCTTATTCGGATTTCAAGTCAGCGGAAGAAATTGAAGTTCTGGTAAAGAAACATTTTTTCACTTTAGGTGCCAATCTGTTGGGGAGCGCCCGGACTTCTTTGATGAATCAAGAAGAGGTGGGGAAAATTGTCAGCTACGAAGGTGTTGAGGGTTTTCAGAAAGCGATTGATTCCGGGCATGGACTCATCGGAGCACTCTCCCACACCGCAAATTGGGAACTCTACGCACGGATTAATCCGCTGAGAGAGCTGACTCCTTTTGGGACCATGTATCAGGCCATCCGTAATCCGTTCATCAATCGCCATGTTGAACGACGGCGAGGATCTTTGGGGACTAGACTCTTTGAGAGGAGAGAAGGCTTTCGTGGGCCCAGCGATTTTGTCCGCAGTGGGGGTGCGCTTGGCATTTTGTTCGATCAAAATCCCGGGATGCGGGGAGTGTGGGCACCTCTATTTGGCCGTTTGGTTGCCTCAACGACTATTCCTGCGGTGATGAGCTTACGAACGGGTGCTCCAGTGATGTTTGTGGCGATGCGTCCCAATGGCAAAGAAAAATGGATAATCACTTTTCATGATCCAGTTTATCCCCCGGAGGATAAAGAACTCAGAGAGTGTTGGACTCATAATCTAACCGTCGCGTTGAATCAAAAGTTGGCTGACAGCATCAAGGATCATCCCGAAGAGTGGTTTTGGGTGCACAATCGTTTCAAATCCAGCGGGCCGGATGTGTTTCCGTTCCGCCGCAAGATTGAAATCGCCCTTTCAACTGGCGCTGCAGACTCGGAGGCATCTGCGGAGCTGGTTAAATCACAGGTCAAACCTCACTACTTCTTGGTGCGTTCACCGAACCCGCTGGGGGATGCCTGTATGTCAATTCCAGCAGTTAGGGCTATCAAAAATGGCCGTCCCGATGCCCATGTTACAATTCTTTGCCGGGCTAATCTTGAGCCTTTGTGGCGTCAGCAGTCCGAGGTGGACGACATTATTGCCATTCCGGGCAAAGCTACACTTGCCGTGGTTGGCGGGTTAATTCGGAAAAGAAGACCCTATTACGATGTGGCGATTCTTTTCCCGAATTCCACTAGTTCAGCTCTGGAAGCACGAGCGGGGGGCGTCGCAATCCGCTTTGGCTACGAAGGGCACCACCGCAAACGACTGCTGCGCTGGGTGGTTCCGGAGCCTCCTTGTGATCCGCCAACCCATCATTTGGAGCGTTATTTGAACATCGTCAAAGAGTTGGGAGCTGATGTGAGTGATCGTGTGGCTCTGCTAAAGCTCCCATCTGCGCCCATGGCGATCCAACCTGGCCAGACCGAGTGGCGGATTTGCCTGTGCCCCGGAGCGGAATTTGGAGAAGCGAAACGCTGGCCGCTGGATCGCTACGCGGGAGCCATCAATAAACTGAGAACCGATCACCCCGGTATCACCATCCACGCATCAGTGGTGGGTAGTCCAGCCGAGGCCAAGCTTGGCGAAGATCTGGCCGCCATGATCGCAGAACCTTTTGAAAACCTAGCCGGGAAAACCACGGTTGATCAATTGGTGGAGCACTTGAAAACCTGCCATATTGTCGTGAGTAACGACACCGGGACCATGCACTTGGCGGCGGCATTGGGGATTCCGACGGTGGCGATTTTTGGCTCAACCGAGCCAGTTTTAACCAGTCCAATCGGCACAATCCACCGGGTCATCCGGGAAAAAGTTCCCTGCAGCCCTTGTTTTAAGCGGGAATGCCCGATTGATTTTCCCTGTATGACCGGGATTTCAGTGGATCGCGTCGCCAGCGAGATCGAATTGTTGATGAACCCTGTGGTCACCCAACCTACCGGGTAACCCGCCGCGGATTCTTCAGCAACCAGAGTTCCTCGTCTTCGATAATGTGAATCGAATTGTTGCTCTGGATGTTTCTGATCCGCCTCCTGATGTTTTTCCAGATCGTTCGGTGATAGCCAATGCTGGCGGCGAAAAGAGTCAGCAAATCGAGGAATTTTTGATCCTGGGCCAAGGCTGGCTCTTTTATGTGAATCCTGGAATCAGTTCCCAGAGCGATCAATTTTCCGTCGATCTTTCCAATTCGTTTACCTTGAGCTTCAATATGGTAGTCGATCCCGAATGAGAACCAGTATTTTTTCAAGTCGATGTACCACATCTGATCAGTCTTGTCGTTGAGGTAGGCGAACGAGAAAACTGCTGGACGGAAGAAACGGCGACACTGTTGTACCTGGATCAAATACTCGTAGTCTGGCAGATTGACCCCAAAGGTTATCAGTGCTTTTTTGCTGCCGAGGGATTGGTGAAGTTCTCGAACCGTCAACTCTTCCAGAGAGCCTTTCCAACTGATGTTTTTTCCGGTGGAGCGGAACAATTTCATGACAAGGCGCGCTTTGTCGATGTTTTTGTCGTTTAGCGACATGGTTTCATCAGCTTCCACCTTGGAATCGAGCTGGGTTTGCTGGGATTTGGTAAGTCTTCCCGAGGATTTGAGTGACTCCTTTAGCTCTTGTTTACGCGCCTTGTGAATGGCATTTAGCGAGCGCTGGCGCTCGTCTTTGCTCGGTTTCCAAATGTCGGTTCGTAAACCGATGAGATGGGTTTCTTCGTCGGTGTTGGCCTCGCGGTCTTTGTCGAAGATTTTTCCGGTGATTGCCATGCCTTTGGAAAACTGGCGGTCTTCCGCAGACTTCAGTTTGGTTAGGACATCAATATTGGTGGGATTCAAACCTGGTGCAGCCCACATATCGACGAGTCGACTGTGGCGCTTTTGGGTTTCTCCTGAGATTTTGCCTTCGGTTGCCATAATTGCTTAGGAAAGCCAAGATTTCGACTCAAGTCAAATAGTTTTATCAAATTTAATTCTCGCTTTTACGTAAATTTCATTTCGGTTTAGAGAAAATCGATGTCCCGACCGTCCATTTTGGGAGGTCGAAATACTCCGCCAGTGATGATGCAATATCGGCAAAACTGTCGCGCACTCCAAGGCATTTGGGCTCGATTGGTCCGGCGGCGAGTAGGGGGACTTTCTCCCTGGTGTGGTCGGAGCCTTTCCAAGTAGGATCGTTTCCATGATCCGCTGTGATCATAAAAAGAGATTGGCCGTCATTGATCTGCGGCAAAAATTCTTTTAACCAATGGTCAAATTCCTCCAGAGCCCGGCCATAGCCAGCGACATCCCGGCGGTGGCCAAAGAGCATGTCAAAGTCGACGAGGTTTGCAAAAAAGAGGACTGGCTTTCCGCCTGGTTCCTGCCAGAGTTGCTGAATCCGCTCCATCCCCGCCTGATTGGATTTGGTGGGAAAGGACTCCGAGATTCCGCTCCCGGCAAAAATATCGGAAATCTTTCCGATGCCCACCGTAGGCACCCCGTGGCATTGCAGAGCATTGAGGCCGGTTTCTGGCGGGTGATAGGAGAAGTCCCGCCGATTTGAAGTCCGCTGGAAACTGCCGGGCTTACCAACAAAGGGCCGGGCGATGACTCGCCCGATCCGCTCCTCATCCGCAATCAACCGACAGGCCTCGCAGATCTCATAGAGCCGCGCGAGGGGGATGATGTCCTCATGCCCTGCGATTTGAATTACCGAATCGCTGCTGGTGTAGAGAATCGGGCGACCGGATTTGAGATGAGCCTCGCCCAACTCATCCAGGATCACCGTACCAGATTGGGCGTAGTTCCCGATAAAGGTGACCCCAGCCATCTTTTCCAACCGGGTGACCAGCTCTGGCGGGAAATGGTGGTACGTAGCAAAAGGTTCTGGCAAAGGTGCTCCCGCGATTTCCCAGTGCCCGGTGGTGGTATCCTTCCCAGGTGATTGCTCGGTGAGGCAACCCCAGGCCATGGTGGTATCGGTTTTTGGTGGTTGAAGACCGGCTGCAATCGCCGCAGCATGACCTAGACCAGCAGCATCCAGAGTCGGAATCGAAAAATCTGGAAGGTGGGAACGAATATGGCCCAGCGTGTCAGCCCCCTCGTCACCAAACAATGCGGCATCCGGGGCATGGCCAATTCCCACCGAGTCCAGAACAATCAACAAAGCTCTCTTCATAGCAGCGATTCAACAGGGTACAATGATCGATTTGACAGGGTACAATCGGCAATTTAACAGGGTACAATCGGATTTAAGGCTCAAGTGGGGCCTCGACCCACTGGCCAAAGATCGGCTGGGTTTCGCACCAATTTTTGTTTCTCCAGCCAACTTGAAAGCTGAGGCGGGGTTTCAGAAAGTCGAGCGCTGAGACGGCGAAGGTATTGTCATCCAGCAGTTTGCTGTAGCGCCATTTTCCGGGTTCAGCGAAATCGTCGGGACGAACCCGGCAGATCAGGGTGGCATCTGTGGGAGCTTTGTCCTGCCAACCTTCCGGCAGTTCGGGGGTGATGACGATTTGTCCGTCCTGGCGAATGACTTTGCCCTTGGTGATTTCGGGCATGGATTCGCAGGTGGCTTTGTGTTCTTCGCGCAGGTCTTTGAGTCTGGCTCGAAAGCGGCCCCGGATTCGCTCCAGATCATAACCGGCGGCGAGGCAGGCATCGCGCCAGAGTTCGAGTCCCTCCAATTTACGCGGAGCATCGGGACGTCCGATTGAGGTCAGGATTTTTGCCGGAAATTCCTCTCCATACACATCGATGGCGGCTTTGATACATTCCATCCCGGCGGGGTAGGCAATATTGGGGTCGCGGTTTTTGATCATGAGGCCGTTGGAGACCATTTCTTCGAAATGAACCTCGCCCCAGGTTGAACTTAGGGCGAGCCAGTGGTCATAATCCTGGGAAGCGTTTTTCCCTCTGAAGATGGTAAATTCCACATAGCTGGCAAGTCCTTCATGAAACCAGCGGGCCGAGCCAAAGGATTCTTCGAGGCGGGTATTGGTCAGGTTATTGATCAGGACATGAGTCACTTCATGGCCGAGGATGGCACGGGCCTCGGCAAGTTGGAGTTCTTCGGGAAAGGACATCCGGATCTTTTTCCAATAAGCTTGTCCGGCATTGTGGGAGCCGAGTGGACTGGAAAAATCAACCACGACCCGCCCGGCTGTGGCTGGTGGCGGAGCCTGCAAAAACTGGGCGACCTGGTTAAAAATATCGTCAGCCTCTTTTAACAATGGGGCGATCCTTTGGGCCATCTTTCTCCGGTAAACGAATTGAAATTTTTCGGATATGGCGCTTTCGATGGCATTTTCGTCCTCCAATGGTTCTCGTAGATCAGCTCCGGAAATCGGCACGGTTTCAAGAGGCAGGGCGTCGTTTTGCACCATGCTGTAGGAAAGGCCAACAAACAGTCCTGCCAATATCAACAGACCACCGAAGATCCCAAGACCGGTAAGGGCTTTGCCCCAGGATGATTGCATAAACTCCCGGGATTTCCGGCCTGAAATCGCGGACATCATGCCATAGAAACAAAGCCCGATGAACCAGGCAAACCCGCCGATGATGGAAAGAATGGCCATGTGTTTCCATGGGATCACCCAAGGATCATCGATCTTTTCCGGTAGCTGGATCAGGGCAAACGGGTTGATCCAAGTGATATAGGGGGTACCGATTGTTTCGAGAATGCTGAGGATCATCCAACCAGCGGGGATAACCAGCAGCGACCAAAAGCGCAAAAATGAGATCGGCATCAGAATGGATACAAAATACCCGATCAAAAAAGTGTGGAGGAAGAGATAGGTGCCGAGGTGTTGCCAGGGAGTCGGCTGGCTGTCGCTTTCTTTGGACAAGTATTCATAGACCAGGCCCTCAATCATCCAGGCAGCATCGAGCATGAACACAAGGATGACTACCAGGAGCCACTTGGCCAGATACATCGAGAATCTCGAAACCGGGAGTCCATCCAAGTAGGTGAGGATACCTTCGTCCTTTTCCCGGGTGAGAAGCCCCAGCACTCCCACGATACAAAGTACAAAGGTCTGCCCGACGGAGAATCCCGTGGCCTCGGCGAGTGCATCCCAAATCGGGTATTCGTCCATGAACTCGAGAGCTTGCACGACCAACAATCCGACGACAAATAGCGCCAGTAGCAAAAAGTAGAATGGCTGGAGGCATTTCCATTCTTTCCAGAGGATAGCAAAGAAGCGACGAATCATGATCTACGGCTTGGTCTCCTTTTCAGATTCGAACGACAAAATATATTCGCGCCATTGCTTGACGTATTCTTCCAGGGTGATGCCGGTTGCGGCTTTAAACGCCGGGGCCACTGGGTTCGAGTAATCCCAGACTACCGCCCGACCATCGACCCGGGTAAAGCGCCTCGTTACGGTTCGTCTGGCAAAGGACTGGACGATGTCTTTCCCCCGGGATTGCATCAAATGGCGCATCCCCATCCAGGCGACGGCATCAGCACTTCGCCATTCCACGTCTTTTTGATACTTGGACCAATCCCAAAGGTTGTTGAGGGTGAGCCCGTGTTTTTTGACAGCTTCGACGGCGAGTTTCTCGCGTTCCCGGATGGTTTCGGGATCCGCCTGCTCCATTTCCCAGAGACCCTCCAGGCCGCAAATGATCCACCAGCGGTGTTCCCGACCGACCCGTTTCATCGAGTTTTTTCGCATGACTTGGCTGAGGGTCCAGGAGAGGAGGCGGTTTTCAGAAAACTCCGGCTCCCGGTAGCCGGCATACATGAGGATGGAATTGTCCGTGAGGCTTTCATCCCAGTCGATTTTCTCCTTTTCTTCAATATCGGTTTTTTCGACGATAAAGATTTTAGGAAAATTTACCGGCGGTATACCCAGCCAATCCCGCTGTTCGGCGAGGCGGCGGGCCAATTTTCCGGCGATCGCCACTTCGGTATCGACCGGTTTATCAGGGTCCGGGTCTTCCGGTGAAATGGCCACCTCGACTCCATCCCATTCCTCAACCACCGCTCCCGGCAGGCTGAATGGTTCCGGTTTCGGTTGGGAGAAAACACTCGAAATGGCCAGTCCGCCGATTACAATGGCCCCCCCGATGAACATCTTTTCACGGTAGGACATTTTCTCCCCCAGCATCGTGGAAATTGAGCCTTCTTTGGCGAGCCCCAGGATATAAGCGGCCACCACCCAGCCGACGATGAAAATGCCGGTGAACCGCAGATTGGAAATGGGCCAGATTTCCCGCTCCAGGCCGAAGCGGCTATAATCGATCAAGGCATAAGGTGGAAAACGCGACATGGGGACGGAGGACGAAATCAAGAGGAGGATCGAAAGCACCAGAAGCAAATAAATGAGAAATCGGTAGCGCCCCAGAAATCCCGTCACGAAGAAAAATCCCATGGAAAAAAGTGCCCAGCCACAGGCAGAAGACAGGAGGATGCCGAGAAATCGGGGGGTCACCACTTCACTGCCCTGCGCATAGAGCCATCCGATCAGGATGCAGCCAACTGCGTAAAAAATTGTAGCTGCAAATGCCAGAAACAACTTCATCGTGATCATCCGCCATTTGGGGAGGGGGAGTCCTTCGAGGAAGAGTTGAGTTTTACTCTGAAATTCGGAGGCGACGAGGGCGTGGCCGAGGAACAAACTCGAAATCGGCATCAAAATCATTAGCCCCATGCCAATGCCCGAAAACACCCCGGCCCCGGTGCCACCCGCATTATAAAAATAGCAGGTGATCAAAACGATCAGCCAAATGAGGATCCCCAGCCAGAGAAAGGTGAACCAGTTGCGCTGCCATTCTTTCTGGAAAAGCACCCCGGTCATATTCGTTTGGCAGCGACTCCGACACAGGCGATGAAGATATCGTCCAGAGAAAGGTTTTCCCTGGCGACGGTTGTGGTTGCCCACAGTTCCGGTGGTGCATCAACCACCATCTCAAAGAGGGCTCCCTCCACATCACCAGGCTTCTCCTCCACCCGCCACACATTAAATCCTGCCGGTAGCGTAACTCCCGCCCGGACTTTGATCCGCTGGACCCGGTTTTGGAGCAGTTTCAGGTCGCCTTCAAAGCGCTGTTTGCCCTGGTGGATGATCCCCACCTTGTCAGCGGCGCGCTCCACCTCATTGAGCAGGTGGGTGGAAAAGAAAGTAGTCCGGCCATATTCCCTGGCCTGGTGTTCGATGATGTCGAGAAACTCCCGCCGGGCCACCGGGTCCATGCCTGCAGTGGGTTCATCCAGAATCAGCAGCGATGGCCGCGGTGCCAGGGCGAGGGCCAGAGCCAGCTTCACCCGCATCCCTCCCGAAAGCTGGGAGGTTTTTCGATCCGCAGGCACTTCCAGCACCTTGAGGAGGCGCTCAAATTCCTGCTTATCCCATTTTGGATAAAGCCCACCCACAAATTTCCCGAGCATTTGACCGGTCATCCAGGGATAAAAGACCTGTTCCTGTGAGACATAGCCGATTTTCTGCTTTTGTTTGAGAGTGGTGCGGCGGGTGGTCTCTCCCATCAATTCAATGGTGCCGCTCTCCGGGGTGATGATGCCCATCAGCATGCGGATGGTGGTGGTTTTTCCGGCTCCATTGACCCCGAGGAAACCATAAATTTCGCCCTCGTTGACCTGAAGATTGAGACCATCCACCGCCACAAAGTTGCCGTAGGATCGCCTCAAATCACGAACTCGGAGGATAGCTTTTTCCAGCGAAGACATTGGCCCACTCTAGCACTTTTCAATTGATCGACCAGAAAAACAGAGAATAAATTGAGGGATGGATGAATGAAGGGAAATCCGTGATTCAACAGGGTATAATCGGTGACCTAACAGGGTACAATCCGTGTGGGCTGTTTGGCTGGAACGAGTTATAATTGTTTCAACCAGAGTCGGGATGGTGCCAGGGAGTGTCGGATTTGCCCAAACCGACCCCGGAATGGCTCAAACCGACCCCGGATTTGCTCAAACCGACCCCGGAATGGCTCAAACCGACCCCGGAATGACTCAAACCGACCCCGGAATGGCTCAAACCGACCCCGGAATGACCCAAACCGACCCCGGATTGACCCAGACCGACCCCGGATTGACCCAGACCGACCTCGGATAGCCTCAGGGAAAGTCGGGAAGTGAGTTTAATAGAAGATTTGCGTGATGGTGATTTCCAATTTTTGAGTTGAAGGATAATCAGAACCAACGTTAATACCACCCAGAAGGATGGCTGGCGTAAGTGTCCAGTTTTTCTGATTGTAATTTTTAGAACACCACATGAGCAAAAAAATTGGATTTGTC
>JBGSJM010000034.1:0-6272 GCA_041742015.1 Verrucomicrobiales bacterium
CCCAGCCAGCAACACATTGGAGAGAAAAATCTCTTTCAGTTTGTTTAGGGCGTCACGGTACTGGGGGGCATTTTGAGCGGATTCGGTCATGATTTAACACGCATGCAATGATTTTGAATCTTACCCGGTTCTCACTAAATTGGAAGAGCCTTCTGGCATCTTGAGTTCGCGAGTCTTATCCGTGGGAGCTTAAGCGACGGACTTCTTCGCGGTAACTATCCAATTCCACCTTACCAAGCTCTTTGAATGATTTTTTGTAGGAAACGAGGATAGTGCGTATTTGTTTTGGCAGGGCAGTCGGGTCATTGGACAGAAGACAGGCTTGCTGGAAATCCTGAAACATATTGGTGAGGCCAGCTAGTTGGGTATCGTGCCCGATATAGAGGCGCTCAAGGACATTGCGATTCTGTGCAAAAAAGGCGAGCTTGGCAGCGGGAGTTTCGATGTCATCAAATTCGTCCTTTTCATTGAATCGATCAAGCGGCTCAACAACTTCGAGCGTATAGTTCAAATTTTTGAGACCTCTTTCTAACTCGGCGTAGAAGCGCCGGTTTTTGTGACCCCTTCCAGGATTGGCACGAGAAATAATCTCGACTGCGGTTCGCAGCATGTCGTGGATGGGAACTTCAGGGGACTCCATTGACTTGAGAAACATTCCAAAATTGGTGTAGTGAGAAATTCTGTCCCAACAATGTTCGGGAGTTTGGGCAAGTCCTTCGAGTTGTCGGCTGACCCGCGCCATGTCGTAGATGAAGGCAATTTCGGCACGCTGGCGGAGGTCGTTTTTTGCCGCGTCAGAGAAGTTACTTAATTCGATCAACCATCGGAAAAACAGGTTTCCAATTAAATCATCCAAGGGGGTGGTATCAATTTCTTTTGGAACTGGTTTTCCGGCGTGACCAACCTCCGGCCCAAGCGCCTTTCTGATTCCCGAATAAATCACGGTGGGACTTTTTCCGATGAGTCTGGAGAGTTTCAGATAATTGTCGATCGGGGTCAGGTATCGTTGGTTGGGCACCAAGTTTCGAATTGCTTGTTTGGCGATTGGTAAAATTCCCCATTTTATGATGGGTGGAAGAAAGAAGTAACCAGCCACAGTCACTCCTATGAGTCCGCCAAAATAGCTGCTCCGTTTGCCAACATTGAGAATAGTATTGATGTAAGCGCTTTTTTGTTTGATGCCAGCGATGTTTTTGAGGTGGCTTAAGTTGCTGTTTTCAAGGGCTGATTTGACGGTTTGATAGATAATGACCCGTCGAGATGTCTTGAACTCAGGATGGTAGTGTGCATAAAGATAGGAGCGCAATCGCGCCTTCGAGTTTTCACTGGTGGTCCCTGAATCGATGGTTTCCAATAGATCGGAGATATCCTGGGAGATTTCACTTATAGTGACCTGCCTGTGGCGACCGATCCAGGGACGGTGACCATCCATGTTGACGGCGGGTATGCGAAAGCTGTTTTTAGGCATGGTCAAAAAGCCGATTCATGAAGAACCTGGGAATCCCGATCACAAAGCAGCCAGCAATTTTTCGTGAATGCCGCCGAACCCTCCGTTGCTGAAAACGATGATTACATCATTGTCTTCTGCCTCTGACTGGAGACGTTTAACGATGGCATCAGCATTGGCATCGTAGAAGGCAGGTTTGCCCATGGCCCGGATGGCCTCCATCACCGTTTCGGGATTGAGCCTTTGTTCTGGCGGTAGCTTTTCAGCGCGGGCTACCTGGGAAAGACAAATTGCATCAGCCTTGCCCAGTGCTTGGGGTAGTTCATCCTGAAAGATTTTGCGCTTCATGGTGTTCGATCCTGGTTCAAATACGGCCCATAATCTTGCCCCTTTAAAACGTAGGCGCATTCCCGCGATGGTTTCTTTGATGGCCGTTGGATGGTGTCCAAAGTCATCTACGATCGTGATGTTTCGAGAAGTAACGCCCCGGATTTCCTGCCGTCGCTTCACACCCACAAAACTTTTTAGTCCAGCCCGGATTTGATCGGGAGTGACTCCAACGAATGTTGCTGCCACCAAAGCCATCGCTGCGTTGCGAACATTGTATTCGCCATTTAGGGGGATTTCGTAACTTTCGCCGTTGAGAGTAAAAGTCGTGCTATTGGTGAGATATTGGACATCAACTATTCTTCGGTCGCAATTCTCCCCGAAACCCACAATGTAGTTCGGGGCATGTCCCTCGGCTTGAAAAACTTCGACGCAGTTTTTGTCGTCTCCATTCAAGACGATAAGGCCATTTTCAGGGACCAGCCTGACCATGTGCCCAAAGGTGCGCCGAATTGCCTCAATATTGTCAAAAATATCAGCATGGTCAAATTCGATATTATTTAGAATCGCCACTTCTGGGTGATAGTGAATAAATTTGCTCCTTTTGTCAAAAAAGGCGGAATCGTATTCATCTCCTTCAACCACATTGAATTCTGAATTGGTAAATCTGGCTCCTTGTTTTAGATTTCCGGGAATCCCACCAATCACAAAACCGGGATTGCGTCCAGATGATTCCAGCAGCCAGGTCAACATCGAGGCGGTTGTGGTTTTTCCGTGGGTTCCGCTAACGATAAAATTTCGTTTGCCCTGTAGGATTTGTTCCCGCAACAACTGGGGCATTGAAAGATAGGGCAACTTTCGGTTCAGTACTGCTTCCACCTCCGGGTTTCCCCGGCTTTGAGCGTTTCCGATTACGAAGAAATCAACATCATCTGGCAGATTTTCACTCCTATAGCCATCAAGGATTTCGATTCCCCGGCTCTCCAAAAAAGTCTTCATCGGGTCATAAACGGCCGAGTCCGATCCAGTGACTCTGTAGCCAGCATCACGAAAAGCTGCTGCTATTGAGGCCATCGCGGTGCCACAGATCCCCATAAAATAAAGGTGCGAGGCTTTAGAATCTTGATTGAATGTCTTCATCTCCGCGTCTGTTAGTCGTAAATTGCCTGCGATGCAAAAAGAAAAGCCGTCCTGCCTTTTTTCATCTTACGGTGTATTTGAACCGCCATCTCGTCATTTGACGTTAAGGGGTGTTCTGCGTTAGTATCGCCAGTTATGAGCAATCAAGTGTCTCGGGGCGTTGACCCCGATCCGAAAGTGAGGTTTCTAAGCATCGCCCTTGCGGTGGTGTTGGTTCTATTCTGGGCGTTTTTACTCGGATGGACGGGATGGTTCTTTAACATCCGGGAAAACACTTACGCTGGGAGTTTGCTTAACTGGATTGCCCGCTGGCACGTCCTAGTTCTTCATGCACCGATAGCGTTGGTTTTTCTTACGATTGCGATCGAAATTTTCGGAAAAGTCAAAGGGTTCGAACATATCCGGGCGTCAACCACCTTTATCCTGTGGCTGACGTTACTGGGTTCCCTCATCGCTACAGTTTTTGGATTTCTTCTCATGGAAGTGGAGGAAGTCAGCGGCCGAGCCATGAACCTGCATATGTGGACGGGCCTCGCAGTTGTAGTTTGCAGTCTTTTCGCCCTTATTTTTAAACTTAAAGAAAGTGGAATGCCCTACGCGATTGCCTTGGCCGCCGGTGCCCTTAGCGTCACTGCAGCCGGGCATTACGGTGGGGCCATGGTTCATGAGGCCGATTACCTGTCTGAATTCGCTCCGAAACGGCTGCAGCCTTTAATTCTCCTCGGCTTGTCAGATCCGAAAAGGGCCTCGGAATCTGCTGCCACGCCGGAGACTCCGGTGGAAATTCCGGTAGGTGAACGGTTGGTTTACACCGATTATGTGGTTCCAATCCTTGAGAAAAGTTGCAATGAGTGCCATTGCGAAAACAAGGTGAAGGGCAAGTTGCGAATGGACACTCATGAATTGCTTCTCGCAGGTGCAGAAGGGTCTGATGTCCTTACTGTGGCGCCCGGCAAGCCCGATGATTCGGGTATGATTGTCAGGGTTACGCTTCCTTCTGATGATGAAGAATTTATGCCGCCCAAAGGTGATCCTTTAAAAGCAGAGGAAATTGCCCTACTTAAATGGTGGATCCAGGCCGGAGCGAAGACAGATACGACTGTGGCTCAGTTGGGTGAAGATCCCTCCATCCTCACCACAATCGCCGCATTAGATATCTGGCAGGCCGAAGCAAAAGCAGCCCAGCTTGCGGCAGCAGATAAAATCGAGACGCCATCAATTTGGGACGGTCTCAGTGATGAGGAAAAGTCTGCCCGTCTGGCCAAAGTTCAAAGTGAAGCAGAAAGATTGAATGTTTCGGTGATGCCAGTTTCAGCCGAGGATGATCGCTTGAGAATTTCCGTTCTGAATGGTGCCAGTGAATTTGGTGATGAACAGTTGCTTTTGTTTGAGCCGGTGGCTGAAAGGATCGCAGCTCTCGACCTGGCCAAATCTCAAGTCACAGATGAAGGTCTGAAAGTCCTCGCTGCGATGAAGGAACTCGAAAAACTGCATTTGGAGAACACCAAGATTACGGATGCGGGAATCCAACACTTGACGCCTCTAAAAAAATTGGAATACCTCAATCTTTACGCCACCGATGTGAGCAATGCGATCTTTGATTTCATCAAAGAAATCCCCTCCCTTCGCAAAGTTTATGTCTGGCAGACAAAGGTGGATACCGAGGAAGCTCGTCGGTTTGAAAAGAGTGTGAATTTGGAAATCAATACCGGTCTCGATCTCGAACAAGCCGCTGCCGAAGCCAAGGCAAAGAAAGATGCTGAAGAAGCTGAAGCTGCTCGTATTAAAGCCGAGGCAGATGCCAAAGCTAAGGCCGCCGCCGAAGCTGCCGCCCGCAAGAAAGCTGAGGAAGAGGCTGCCCGCAAAAAAGTCGAAGCTGAAGCAACAACCAAGAAAAAAGCAGAGGAAGAGGCTGCTGCAAAAGCCAAATTGGAAGCAGTTCCAGCTCCTGCTCCAGTTCAACCTGCCCCACCTGCGGTGCCTCAATAACCTAAATTGTACCCTGTCAAATGGCCGAGTGTACCCTGTTTGATGTGTGAACGTACCCTGTTCAAGGCGGATTGTACCCTGTTGAGTCAACTTATCGTATTACCGCCAGTTCGAAGTCATGAAATATTTGTTTTGGTCCATTCCCTTAGGTTTCCTTGTTCTGGTGAGTTGTGGAGGCACGGCCCCAATTGAGGTCACCCATGTCCGGGAAATTGATAAAACCAACGACTTTGAATTGCCTATTTTGGCGGATAACGATCAGTCCAGATTTCGATTTGTTCCAGTGGCACCAACGGACAATGCTCCTGTGGCTCCTGGAGAAGCGCCGCCGCGTGGATTAACCTGGAAAACACCAGATGGTTGGAAGGAATTGCCCGCAACCTCAATGCGGGAACCCAACTTGCGATTTGGTCCCGCTGACGAGGGTGAATGTTATGTGACTCGTCTCAGCGGTGGAGGTGGTGGACTCTCCCAAAATATCAACCGGTGGCGGAAACAAATGGGAGCTGCGGATTTAACCGATGCGGAAGTGGATGCGCTTCCGAAAAAGACGCTTTTTGGGCAGCATGCGACTTTTGTCTCGATTGAAGGCGCTTTTTCTGGAATGGGAGGTGAAGCCAAAGCGGATTACCGATTAATTGGTTTAGTCCTGGTGATATCGGATGCGATGGTTACGGTTAAAATGACTGGTCCCAAAGACCTTGTCACGGCCAACGAGGCCTACTTTGAGGCGTTCTGTGCTTCGCTGGATATGAAATCGAGTGGACAATAATTACCAATTTTATGAACACACTTCGTTCACTTTACAAGTTTTTCAGTTCCTTTGCCCTGGCAGTGGTTGTGTTGGTCTTATTGACGATTTTGACGTTATTGGGCACGCTTGATCAGGTTCATCTCGGCCTTTGGGGGGCAACTCAAAAATATTTTCATTCCTGGTTTCTGGTCAGTGACATTCTCAAAGACACCTGGCTGCCCTTACCGCTGCCACTGCCGGGCGGGTTGTTGTTGATGATTTTGTTGTTCATTAACATGTTGCTTGGAGCGATGGTTCACGTTAGGAAACGAGTCCGGGGCATACCGAATTTGGTTTCTCATCTTGGGGTGATTTTTCTGTTGGTCAGCGCTTTTGTTACCTTTGTGGGCAAAAATGATGGGTTTGTGGCCCTTTTTCCCGGGCAGGCTAGCAAAATGGCGCGGAGTTATAAAACCTGGCAACTTGAGGTGCTCGAATTCAACGAGGCGAAGCGTCCCACCCGGGCTCACATTATTCCCTGGGAGCAGTTGATCGGGGTTGGTAACCGTGGGCAGGAGTTTACGTTTAAGGATCTACCTTTTTCGGTGGTGGGGGATCGTTTTCATTTAAACGCCA
>JBGSJM010000035.1:0-28058 GCA_041742015.1 Verrucomicrobiales bacterium
CGAGTAGGATTCTGGGGCTGGATTTAGGACTCATACGTCATTGGTAGCGCAGGTGGCAAGGCGGACCTGGAATTCTGCGCCACAGTATTCACTTTTTCGGGAAGGTCCGAGGATTAGCGAGCCTCTCATCAATTTAGTGATTTTCCGGCAAATCGCTAGACCAAGTCCAACACCGGACTGGCCATCATTGAGCAGTCCTTCGCTGCGGTAGAAACGGCGAAACACAGCTTTCCTTTCTGATTTTGGTATCCCCTTTCCGTTGTCGGAAATGGTGAGAAGAACATTTGGGCCTTCCCGAGAAATGTCGATCAGGACCCGCGGGGGAGCACCTCCATATTTAAGGGCATTCTCAAGCAAATTGGTCAGAAGAATCATCAGGCCGTTGCGATCACCCATGACTGCGAGGTCAGTTATCCCTGTCAGGCAGATTTCACCATTGGCAGCATCGTAACGAGGGGAGAGCAGGTTGATGGCCTGCTGTAGCACCGGAGCCAAGGCCGTGGCTTCGCGACCGATCATGAATTGGCCATTTTCGAGACGACCGTAGGTCAAAAAACGATTGACGAGTTGTTCAATCCTTTCGTTTTCACTGGCAATTAACCGCAGATATTCCGCCCGACGAAGGGGTGGCAGTTGCCTCGTCTCCAACGATTCTGTGAGAATTTTGATTGCCGAAACTGGAGTTTTGATTTCGTGAGATATGGTGGTGATCAGGTCTTTGCGGATTTCGTCGATTTTCAAGCCGCGATGAACTGCAAACCAGACTGCACCGGCGATAACGATAGTGCTCACCACGGCGACAATGCCCTGCCAGAGAGTGGATTGCTCTTGTTCTTTGATGTGGTGGGGAAGTTCAGGTGCGGAATCGATCCTGATATTCCAGCCAGAAAATGCCCCGGTGTCGACCCGATAGCTGAATTCATTCTCGCTCAATTCGAATTGGCTCCTGTAGACGACGGTTCCCTTGTTGTCTGAAATCACCATGGGAAGACTTTCGCCAAAAACATGAAGTAAAAATTGAACAAACTCCCTGCCAACCGTCGGCTTGTCCCCATGGGCACTCGAAAATCTTCCGGCTGCCAATCGCAACTGGTTTCGGAAGGATGCATTCATTTCATCAACCACCCGGATCCGGTCGTTGGCGGAATTTAGCCACATCGTATGGACTAGGAATGTGGTGGGAATGAGTGGAAGCAAGGCTAGTAGCACGATGAGTCCTCTTACTTGGCGACGTCCCATCCAGATTGCATTTTTCATAAAAAGAAGGCAGGCCAAAGACATTTTACGACGCCTTCGGCCTTTTATTTTAATCCAAACCGCTATTCCGGGTCAAGAAGTTGAGCGGTTTCGCACATGTATTCAACATCCAGGGCGTTTTCTTCTGGATAGCCATATCGGGGGATAAACCGTTCATCGTCTTCTCCGACCATTTTGATTAGATGAGCGCTCCCACCCACTGTAATCAAGATGCCCTTGCGCCCCTCCCAGCAACCACCTTTTTCACCAAGTTTGGTGGAGTACTTCCCAGAACCATTGGTCCCGTCAACAACAAGAGGCCAGTCTGACCGGGAAGTATCGAGGAGCCCAGAGATATAGGCATAGTGATTTTCCCCAGCTCGGAGCCGGTCTTCCGGCTCATCAATCCTGCCATCGACCGTATTACCCCAAGCAGATCGCTTCACGGCAAAGATTCTTTCAGAATCGATATAGTCTGGAAGCAGTTCCCGGAAAGCTTCGTTCGAAGTGGCGTATCTGTTTCCGCTGGGATCTACCGTGGGAAACATTCCTTCACTGTCCTGGGCGTAGGACCGCAGGCCGAGACCGATACTTTTGGCGTTTTGCATGGCGGCGTTTTGTTGTGCATTCAGCATGGCGACTTTCAAGGCCGGCGTGGATACGGCTGAAAGGGTCCCAATGATGGTGATCACAACCATCAGCTCGATGAGGGAGAACCCCCTCCAGGTATTATGATGTTTGATTTTCATAGGCTTCTTCAATTTTTGATTCATGATTTTCAAGTTCACCGATCATGGGCGGTATGCCCAAAATGATCGGTGACTTGAATGCGAGCCTAACAATCAACTGTTACGGTTTGGTTACCTTAATGTGATTTGTTCGTGAATTTTCTGAAAATTTCTTATAAACCAGCTTTGGAAAATTCTCCAAGACACCATTTATATTCTGCTACAAGTTGTTCGACGACGTCGCTGGACTGCAGGTCGGCGGGAAGAACTTCCCAGGTGTAGGTTTCCATTTCGAAGTGGCGACACATGCCGGGATTTTTCGCAACTTCCGCCAAGACACCGTAAATTTGAGATGTCGTATCTTTAAAATCTCCATCTGGCCTGGCGTGAAGGGGGATGTGAAAATGAACCCTCCATTCATCACCAACTTCAGAGCGGTGGTTGGGGTGCCAAGCTAGCACATCCGGGATATCTTGAAAACGATGGGTAACTTCGGCTCCTTTTCTAATGATCGTCTGGTGAAGATAAACTTCGTCCTGAAAGTCATTTAGCCGAGAAATATTCTCCTCGGTTGGACGAAGTGACAGCGCCGAACTAAGGTGAATTTTGCTGATTCTCAAACCGTGGGAGGTCAGTTTAGAGATTGAAACATTTGCTTCCTCAAACTCGATTGCAAAGTGGCAGGTATCGTAATTGATGCCAATATTCTGAAGAACGGCTTCCCGTTCGAGAGTAGATAATCCTTCAACCAGTTGCTCAAAAAATGAGAGGCTTTCTGCGGTGTTTTCAAAGAGACCCAGTGGCTCGGGTTCTAAGCCGAGATGAATGTCCCGACCTGTCTTTTTCCTGAGTTTATCGATGTGTCGGCTGCAGCTCCGGAGATTTTTTATGATAGCTCCGATTTGTTCACCTGAGGTTTCTGAATTGATAAATGCCTTAAAAGATCCAGGCAACGAACTTACGCTTACCTCAGCTTTAGGTGGAGCCATTTCGGAAATCAGATCAAAAATCTCGTTGGTGTAGGCGAGTCTGTCAGGAGTTGTCCAGTCGGGAGCGTAGACCTGTTCCTTGACCCGGCCACCGTGGAAGCGTCCATAAGGAAATCCATTGATGGTAAATAGGTAAGAATTAGTTTTGTCCAACCATTTAGCAAAGGCGGTCTTGGTGGTTGGATTCCTGTTTAGTTCAAAAACGGCATCGCACCCGAGACGCAGGCCAATGGCATATGGCTCATCCGGACAGACTCTTTGACGGACTCGGTTAGTGTGCTGACTGAGGCCGGCAAATGTTTCCGCCCAGGTTTCGCCCCGATGAATATTGGTGCAATACCCGAGATGAATGCCGTGCTGTAGTTGCATGGACCATTAAACCCTAACGATGCCTTAAATTCAAGTCTCATGGGAAACCCGTTGGAAATTATCATCAAGGAAGGCCGGAGAAATGCTAAGGAAGACCAAGGCTTTTCGTTAAATAAAAGCGGGACCAGCTTTAATTCAACAGGGTACAATCGCCTAAGGTACAGGGGACAGTCGTCGATTATACAGGGTACAATTTATGAAATCTTATGACATCTTTGTAATCATCAACCTATTTTGCTTGATCATGGCTGGTTGTTCCGGCACTTCACAGAAGAGTAAGGGTTCATCATATTCTGGAGCAAAAGTTGTGGTGGCACCGACTCCCTGGAACTCAAGTAGACACCGAATGGTGAAGACAACTGCCTACAGCCATAAAGAAAACGAGCCCGGAGCCGAGGGGCGCAAAAATGCGATCGGCACCACACTTCGCTACGGGATGGTTCGGAGCGCGGCGGCAGATTGGTCGAGGTATCCCTTGGGGACTCAATTCCGGATTTCGGGCTCACCTTTTCTTTATGAGATTGATGACTACGGCTCAGCGCTTGTTGGAACCGATACGATTGATTTGTTCAAGCCGACTTTGGGGAAGATGAGGGAATGGGGCGTTCAGCAGGTCAATATCACGATTGTGAAGTGGGGTAGTTTTGAGACGAGCTTACAATGTCTCGGGAAGCGACTCCAGTATCCGCATGTGGCACAGATGCATCGCTGTATCCAATATCATCAGCGAAACGGGGTGAGGCTCTAAAAGTTAAGGAACCGGAGTTCGTTCGAGAATGGAGGCAATGATGTATTCGCTGGTGATTTCTTCGGCTTCTGCTTCGTAGGTCAAAAGAATTCTGTGGCGGAGTACATCGTAGGCGAGGTCTTTTACATCTTGTGGGACCACATAGCCGCGACCTTTTAGGAAGGCATTTGCCTTCGCTGCCATGGTCAGGTT
The DNA here is from genome assembly GCA_041742015.1 of Verrucomicrobiales bacterium. Lineage (GTDB taxonomy): Bacteria > Verrucomicrobiota > Verrucomicrobiia > Verrucomicrobiales > DEV007 > Arctic95D-9. The sequence continues at coordinate 4,263 of JBGSJM010000035.1, forward strand.
TATGGTTCCGCGGGGAGAAGAACCGGAGCGGATCATGCTGGTGAGTCCGGGACTAATTCTCTCGGGATGACGGGTCGCGTGAATCAGGTTTACGATGTAGTTTTTAACTCCATCGTCCACATAAATCAAATCGACGAGTTGGCGGCCTGCGATCACTGTTTGAGGCTCGACGACAGGGCGGGTTTTGGTGATGGCGGAGGAGCTGGACATTCGATCAAGGATGAGGCGCTCTTCTTCCATTGTTGGATAGGTGACGATGACTTTGAGCAAAAAGCGGTCCAATTGCGCTTCGGGCAGGGTATAGGTGCCTTCCTGGTCAATGGGGTTCATCGTAGCCAGGACAAGGAAGGGATCGGGCAGGCGATAGGTTTGGTCTCCGATGGTGACCTGCCTTTCTTGCATGGCTTCCAGGAGGGCGCTCTGGACCTTGGCAGGGGCGCGGTTAATTTCATCAGCGAGAATCAAATTGGCAAACACCGGACCCAGTTTGGGAGTAAAGGCGTTGTTTTGAGGATTAAAAATCAAAGTGCCCACCAGATCGGCGGGGAGGAGGTCCGGGGTGAACTGGATCCGGGCAAAATCGGCCGTTAGTGCTCCGGCCAGAGCATTTACGGTGAGTGTTTTGGCAAGGCCTGGGACTCCTTCGAGAAGGACGTGACCATTGGTCAGTAAACCGATTAAGAGGCGATCAATCAGCACCTTTTGACCTACCACGACGTTGCCAACCTCCTTGCGAACTGCACTTAGCCATGGTTCATGGCGGGCGATTTGCTCGGCCAGTTGGACGCTGTCAAGGTGAAGGCTCATAAATAAATGTCAGGGCTTTGTAAATTGGAGGTGTTTTTGCCATCGTGCAAGCTCTCATGAGTACATGAGGTTAACGAGTCCGAGTGATTTTGCGTTAGGAAGAATCCCCGATTCCATTTGATTCATGACGTATGCGAAACTCAAGGCGTTCTCGGGATCTGCAAAGGCATGACTTCCACCTGCGCCGGGTTGGCCAAAAGATTTGTGTCCGGGACCGAAGATGGCTCGAAGTTTTCTCCCAGTGTTCGGATCGATTGGGTCCATCATAAAACCTGCAGAAAAGGCAGTGGGGATGAGGAGGGTAAAGTCCTCGCCCGAAGTGAGCGGGGTAGTTATTGAATCGATGATTGACTCGGGGATGACTTGAACGCCATTCCACCTTCCGCGATTGGCGAGCACGGCATAAAACTTGCTCAACCCGCGGGCGGATCCCACTCCGCCCAGTGATGGGATTCCACTCTGGAGGTGTTCTATTTTATTGATTTCGCCGAGAGCCCGGAGGCCCAATGGGCTGCAAAACGCCCACAGAGAAAGGGATTGTGGATCACCAAGAGCTTGGTAAAAACTCGCCTCTTCCGTGGAAGGTCGCATCGCCTTGGGTGGGTAAATGGTAGCGAGCCGTTCCACCTCCGAGCTGGTTAAACCTCCAATATAAAAATCCAAATTCAGCGGGGTGGCGATTTTTTCCTTCCAGAACTGTCCCAGGGTGTTTCCGCCAGTAGCACGACGGACAAGTTCCTCCATGAGCGCTCCGCTGGTCCTGGGATGATAGCCGTGGCCAAATCCTGCCTGCCAGAAGGGGGCCTGGATCTCCAGTGCTTTGACGACCTCCTGATGGTTGTGGATCGAGGGGCGATTGTCCGGGTCTAGCGCGGCGAGACCCGATTGGTGAGCCAGTAATTGGGCGAAACTGAGGCCTTTTTTTTCGGCGGCTCTTAACTCCCTCCACAGATCTTGGACTGGAGCGTGGATCGAAATTCCTGCTTCATGAAGGGCCAGTAGAACGGTAAGAGCCGCAGGCCCCTTGGTGGCGGACCAAACCGGGACAAGCGTATCGACTGTCCACTGGGCGTCAGAGTCTTTTGAAATGAGACCTTTGGCCAGAGCGACAATTTCTTTTTCGCCTTTCCAAATCGAAACGGCGGCCCCAAGTTCATCGCGGATCACAAAGTTTTCCTGGAAGTAGGTTTCAATCAATTCAGGAGAGGTATTCATCATCTTTATCGCTGCGACCTATTTCGGCAATACGATCCAAGATTGGCTTAAAATCCGGGTCTTTGAGGGCGTCTTCGTAGTAGGATGGTTCCATTTCGAAAGCTTGAACGAGCCAGGCATAGGCGGATTCGACTCGCCCTAGTGTCAGGTCGTAACAGCCTAGGTTGTAAAAATAGGTCGCTTCGGTTTGCAGGGTGAGGGGGCCAGATTGCAGCCAGGATTGGGCTTCCGGGGTGAGTCCCATTTCATGAAGGGCAAATGCCCCTTGAATAAAGCCAGTGTGATCCTCGGGAAAACGTGTACACATATCCCGACAAAGCTCGAGAGCTTCTTCGAACCGCAATTCATCTAAGCGACAGGCTACCCTGAGTTTCAGGGCATCAAGGGAATTGCGCTGATCTTCAGGCAATCCATCCAGGGTTTTCCAGGTTTCATCGAACATTTTGAGATCAAGGTAACCTAAAGCTGTCTGCAACCACGAGGCTTCGTACATTTCAAAACTGATCAATGCAACGGAGTTGACGTATGTCAACAAAGACCAGCCGACAATTGGAAAAATTTGAAATGCCCACTTCTTGAAAATGGACGGATCAACGGCTCAGCCAACTTGAACCAATAAATTACGGAATTTTGATTACTTGCCCTGGATAAACTCGTTTGAATTGGATGCCGTTCGCCGTCCGTAGGGCCCAGGGATTAACTGAGAATTCCTTGCTGATACTGAGCACGGAATCACCCGGTTGAACCACATATGTTTTGCCGTTCTTTTGAACCGCTGGTACGGTTTTGGAAGGGAGTAGGGGGGGGGGCGTCGTTGCTGGTGTTCCTGGGCCGTTATTGTAAGGAGATACACCCGTATAGCCATGGTGCGTTGGAGCAGTGATCCGGGCCTGAGATGAGTCCGGGTATAGATGAGCTGGCTTAACTTCCACAGTCGGGAGAACGGTAGACACTGGCGGGATTGCAGGTTCTTCCAAAATCGCAGGAATTCGATATCTGTCTCCTGGTCTGGTTACGGGAGGAGGTGTGATTTGATCCAAGGTGGAGATACTTTTTCGGACCGACAATTTCGGGGTAGGGATGGATAAGACTTGTCCGGTAAAAAGACTGGTGCCGTTCAAAGAATTAGCTTTTACAATGTCAACATATGGGACACTAAAGCGTTGGGAAATTTGGGTCAGAGTGTCACCCTGCTTCACGGTGTAGGTTTCTTCTCCGCTGGCAAAACCCAGTGATATGAGTGTTAAGAGGGCAAATGGGAATTTTATACTCATTCTATTTACCATTCAGAAGAAAATATGGGATTTCGTAAAACAGCGAAACGCAGTCCTTCGTCGAGGAACTGCGTCTACTTTTTCTAGTTTGTAAATTGGGAGTCATTAATTGGAGGCAATAGCGACATGGGCTGCCTTCCCCGGGAGCTTAAGAATTTGTCCGACTTGAATGGAAGAAGATTTGAGGTTGTTGACCTGAGATAAATCCAAGGAGGTCACTCCGAATTTGCGGCTGATCGACCAAATCGTATCTCCTTGCTGCACACTATAAGTTTCAGGCTCTCTGGTCTCAGTCGGGCGTGCCCGACTTGCTCCCTGCACAGGTGGGATATAGGCGGCTTGCATGTTTGAGGAATTTTCAGATGATAGAAGGAAGGATCTAGTGCTTAGATCGCTCTCGGAGTTGGTTGTAGGAATCGGGGTATTTGACTGTGAGGCATGGGCTCCTGCATCGTTATCCATCTCCGAGGCTCTGCCTCCCACTGGGATTAGGATGATTTGATCCGGAAAAATTGTGGTGTCTTTCATGTTATTGAGTTTCATAATATCTGTATATGAAACACCAAAAAACTTGGCGATTTTGCTTAGGGAATCACCTTTTTCCACCATGTATTCATTATCAGCCTGTACAGGCTGGGTGAGTAGACATAAAAGTGCTGAAAGGGTTGGGATGAGTGTCTTGCACATGCTCTGTGATCGGGTTCAAAGCTATGACGGATTAGCTGGGTGATTTATTACTAAAAATCGTCAAAAAAATCACTTAAATTCACGCTAAACGGGGCGTCGTTAGCTGTTTTTGTTCTCCAAATCAAAAGAAATGGCAACAAAGGCCCCACCACTATGAAGGCCGCCAAGGCGTTCATGTTTTGGGAGACCGGGAAAGAGGATCGGTGGTTTTCGGCTGTTTCGCTGGTTTAAAAGGATTTGTTTCAAAAAGATTGCCAGGGCCAGGAGGAGGATAGCTGCGCTGCCGATGATGAGGCTGTTGACCAATGCCGGACTGACCAGCGGAATACTGGCAGACCCAGGAGATGGACTAGATCGTTTGGCAGGGGCGGCAAGAAGCGAATTTTCGCTGTTCCGGGAGTGGGCGATCAGCTTTTCCAGCCAGATGGTTTGGATGCTTAGTTCGATGGCGATTCTTTCCATCTGATCCGGTCCTTCTTCGGCGAATTTGGCTTCAGCGATACAGCTTGAACGAATTCCTGCGAGAACCGAATCGGGTAGCTGGCTGGCGATGCCTGTACTCAAGAACAGTTGCAGGGAGTCGGGTTTTTCAAGATGGTAAACTACCAGAATAGAATTCGAATCAGGGAACCATTTCTGGTGGAGTTCAGGCCAATTATGGGCGGCTGGAACAATTTGATTCCGACCAAAGACCATAGCATAAATATCGAACCGTGATTCCTGTGAATGAAATTCCAGAAATCGCATTGCGTCATTGGCCTTTTGTTCGGCCATCAGGTTTTGCGGATCGATTAGAAATCGAGTCGGCCGACTGTCGAAGTATTTGAGGTAAAGTTCGGGGCCGAGAGGAGGTAAATCGTCAGGGAGAGTGGTGCCAGCAAATGGCAGGATCGTTTTTCCTCCTAAGATCACATATTCACCTTTTAATGCGGCCGGGTCGTTCTTTGCAGCGTCTGCTTCGGGTGCCGTCTCAATTTCCCGCTTACTTACAGTTGAAGGATTCTTCTGCAAGGATTCAATTGGCCAGAGTCCGCCTCCTGGAAAATAAGGCCTCCCGGCATGCTCCGACTTCCAGGAAGGTAATTCGATGCCGACCTGACTCTCTGCACCCCCAGATTGCGTTGCAAGAGCAGACCACGCCATCCAAACTATAGCGCTACGGCAGATTGCTTTCAAATTCGTTCCTAAAATTCAAACGTTCAATGGGTTGACCGATTTGTCTCCCTCGATTGGGATCAAACTGCGCTGGAATGCCGGGCCCTGGTAAAATCAAAGAGTTGGCTAAGTGGTGACTCTTCAAAAACTGGGCCTTGATCTCCTTTCTTCCAAGATTCTTCATTTTCTTGGCCCGAGTTGCGAGTGACTTCTCGAGTTTCTGGAAAAGCGTGACGACCCCATCTCCGAATTTGCCCTTGGCAAGCAGGGGGCGGGAGGCCGTGAGCGCGCGTAGGCAGTCAGCTTCGTTAAGAAGCATCTCGGTGTAATAACCTAGTGAAACTCCAGCTTGTTTTTGTAGGACATCAACCACCAGGATGATGCCGTTTTCATTGGATCGGGCGAATCCTGTTCCTTCCACGCTGGTATTGTTGAGTAACCAGAAACCCAGTTCCCCGATGGATACCTTTTCCGATAGTCCTCCAAGGTAAACAGCAAAGAGGAGTTGGGGAAAACGATCCTCCAATCGATCTAAAGTCTGGTTGATCTCTTGGTTGTCACTAACTCTAAGACAGTCCACTGCATCGTGAAGCCGTCTCATTTTGACTGGACGAGAACCGAAAGTGCGCATTGCGCTTAGTGCAGAATAACCGCATGAATAGCAGCTATCAGCCTCGTTATCAACAGGCCGTCGACAACTTGGACACTTCATAGCAAAATATGTTCAAAGTTATTAATTACTTGCTAAGATTAACTTTTTCAAAGAAACGTCAAAGGAAAATTGTGGCAGGATTTTACCTTGATGGAGTGATGGAGTAATCGCTAGGCCTTTCGTCCAATCCTCCAACGCTCTCCATGATTACGATGTTGGAGGTTTTATGCCCTCGGCGACAGCCATGCACAACCAAATTTGGTATTCGATGGCTTCCAGTTTTTTGGGATCTGTGATTTTCATTTCCGTTACGGTGTCGACGAGGTAAAAACGGTCAATGGCGGCTCCCGCCTGGGTGCTGATTCTTGCGCTCAAAACATTGGTGTTTAAGTGATTTAAAGCCTTGAAAATATCGTATAGTAGTCCGATCCTGTCAGCAGCTTGGACTTCGAGGACTGTTGCTATTTCACTTTGATCATTGTTCACGAAGGCGCGCTGGGGGATGGTGAATTCTGCTTTTGGCTCATCAAGGATCGACGGTTGAGCCCGCTGTTCGATAAGTTTTGGGAAATTAACCGGAGAGTCTTCTGCGGCACTACAGGCCTCGGAAATTAATTTTTCGAGTTGCTTAATTTCGTGGGTGGGAATCGGGTGAAAGTTGGTGGTACAGACCCGAAAAATATCGAGCACCAGATCGTCTTCCCTCATAAAAATGTCAGCACTCAGCACATTTAGATTTCTGGAGGCAAGTGCCCCGGCGATGACGGAGAGAAGACTGTGCCGGTTCCAGCTAACTAATTCCAAGAGCGTGTAGCCTTCATCTGGCCTCGCTTCCCAGCCGAAAACGGGTTGGAGACTTTCGGAACCTTCTCTGGTGAGCCGGGTAAAAAAACTTCGAAACAGTTTAATGTGCCGGGCTATGCTGGTGGTTCCTCGGTAGTTGAAGTATCTTGACGAAAGATTCTTGAAGTGTGCATCAACTTCCTCACGATACGATTCAGGCTCTTCCAACTCTTCGAGGACTTTCTCTTTGGTTTTAGTTACCGGGGTGTTAAATTTTTCCTGGAAAGCATCTTTGTCTTCAAAATAAGCACAGGTGGAGCGGTAGAGTTGCTGCATGAGGGAAGCTTTCCAATCATTCCATGCAGCGTCGTTGGTCCCGCGTGAATCCACGTAGGTGAACAGATATAGCGCCTCCATAAAGGTCCTGTTTTTCACGGTTGTCGCAAAATCAGCAATGGTTGTGTGGTCGCTAAGATCCTTTGTGGTAGCCGTGCGCCAAAAACTCAAGTGGTGATCCACTAGGAACATGATCAGGCGCAGCCGATCCCCTGAGTACTTTAGCCGTTCACAGACCTTTGCGGCTAGGATCGCGCTTGCGTCTTCGTGGACCCTCACATTTTCGGCGCGGCCGGTATCGTGCATAATCAGTGCGATATATAGGGCAACGGGATCTTGGAAATCCTGAAAGATCTTTTTGAAGAATTGTTCCTTGGGATCTGTTGATAAGAGGAGGCGATCAAGTTCATCAATACATCGCAGAGTGTGTTCATCAGCAGTGTATTGATGAAAAAACTCATGTTGGACCAAATCGGTGAGGTGACCAAATTCGGGAAGATAACGTCCTAAAAACCCGAGCCGATGCATCTTCCGAAGGATATGGGCCACCTGTCCCCGATTCTGAAGGATTTGCTCAAAGGTTTCGCGGTTTGGCCAGCTACTCCGAAAATCATCGTCAATGTCAGCCCAATGCGCTTCAAAAAGAATTCGAATCTCGGGGCTGGTTTTTAAACCGCGTTGCTGGGTGTGCAGGAAAAACCGCATCAATTGTCGTGGGTTCTCGGCGAAGGGATCCGTTTCACCTGGGAAAATCAAACCGTCTTTTGCTACAAAACCCTCAAACTTCGCGACTTCACTGGTTCGGTGAAAGCGGGCCGCTAGTGCTCCAATAATTGGGATCGGACTTGAAGAAGCTGTTTCGACTTCCAAATTAAAGGTCTGCATCAGGGAACGGCCATGATGGTAAAGCGCCTTGGTATGTCGGTAATAATCCCTCATAAAGCGCTCGCTTCGCTTGATGATGGTTTTTCCTGGATACTCAAAATGAGTGGCGATGATACCCTGATGCCGAATCGTCATGATATCCCCAGACTGGTTACTTTGGATGTAATGAAGCTCGTTGCGCACCCGCATCAGAAACTCGTAGGCCTCTTCAATTTCTGTAAATGCTAAATGACTGAGCTTTTTGCTGTTCACCAGAAGCTTCAAGTCCCGCGATTTATACAAGACCCAGATCAGCCAAATCATATTGTGATAGTCACGAAGTCCGCCGCATCCCATCTTCACATGGGGCTCCTGACGATGAGGAGTGCAACCGAATTTGCGATGGCTGGCACGGATACCCTCACATCGTTCAGTGAGATAGGCGAGTTCTTTCCCGAGAATGCATTTTTTAAAAAATGTCGCTTCAAATTCGTCAAAATATTCAGCATCCCCGGCGATGTATCTGGCATCCAACAAAGCAGTTTTTGTGGGATGATCTTTGTTCGCAAAGGAGATGGCCTCTTCACTGGTCCGGACGGCGTGGCCGACGATAAATCCTGCATCATAAAGCATCGTTAGTAGGCTGTGGATCTGACATCTAATGCCCGCCATTTTGCGGGCACTAACCCTTTCGTGAAGTATAAATTGCAGGTCAATATCGCTACCGGGATTCAACAAACCTCTTCCATAGCCGCCGCTGGCGACCAGGATGTAGGGGGGGCAACCGCCTTTCTGGCAGGTTATGGCATAATGGTCGTTGATCACGACATCTAGCAAAGCAGATCGCCAGTTTGCAATATCGAGGCCGCTCTCCCCTTCCTGGTGGGCGGTCTTTATGCGTTCTTTTTCCGATTTCAGAAAATCATGATAGGCTCTGTTCAGTTCGGTTTCACTGGACGTTGCGCTCCGTTGTTGAAACAGAGTTTCTTCTGCACTGTCCAGGATGATTTCCTGAAAATCTGGGATGTTTAAGTTCATTCAATTCCGAGAAATATCTTAATCTCCTTCTGGGTTTCAGGCGGCACTTTTATCGTGACTCAAACCGATTCTGGCATTCTGGAGCGAAGTCTCTGCCGGAATTTCGTCGGCTCCGTTTGGAAGAACTTTGGGTTCTGGCCCCTTGTAGGTAAGTTCCGCAGTGTTAATCAGTATTTCGTTTCGTGAGAAGCCGAGTTCAAAAACGGTGCGTTTTGACAAATATTCTTGAAGTCCTAAAAACGGACTCACCTCGGTAGATTCACCGGCTGGTTGTGAGTTTATTATTTTGTCGCAGAGTTGATGTTTTTCAGTTTCGATTTTCAATACAACCCGTTTGGTTAATGAATTTGCCTGATTCAATGCAGACTCGGCTTTTTGTTTGGAAAGGTTGGCTTTGAATCTGGCTTCCTCAAAATTTCCTGCAACTAGCGCTATAGTGGCTTCGTCAAGGAGGTCAAACCCCGCTTTGCGGTCGATTTCGACGCAGTATTCATTATTCCAGTTGAGGAGACTGCGAAACTGATGCGCGGCTTCTCGGATGAGGTTGGAGGCACCCTGGACGACCTTTTGATCTCCATCATTTATCAAACAAATCTGCTCGGCCGACTCAATAAGAAGGCTGATTCCCTCCACAAATGTCTCATCCCAATCAAGATGTTTCTCCTCGATAAAACCCTGCAGATTTTCAAGTTGTTGCCTCAGAAGATTGTATTTCAACTGGTAGGTTTCCAGATTTCTGAAGGGACCCAGATCAGCCAGCTTTCGAAGTACGGATGAATGTGCCCGCAAATTTCTGGCGGAGTGTTTGATTGCTTCAGTAGCAATGCTATGCCACTGCTGATCAATAAAGATCATGTCCTCAATTTCCCCGATCTTTCGGCGATCAAACTCTAGCTTATGCCTTAACGAGAAAGGATTCTGAGAGGGGGCACCCAATAAATTTTTAATTGCGTCGAGGCTGTTTCCAAGGTGATTCAACTCGCTTAAGGTGCGCTGTCTGCAGCGACGATCACTTGCTTTGGAAGATAGACTGCGATAACGCCAACGCAGGTCGGCATGTAGTGTCGGAATGGACAGTTCAACTTGCTCCAATGCATATGCCTGTTCCTCAAAGCCCTGAATCCAGTTTTCCAACTGCCGGACTTGTGCCGCCGCTTTTTGCAGTTCTGAACTGGTTCTAAACAGCTTACCAAATCGGTAACACTTTCTAGAACGTTTCAAAATTGAAGTGACTTCACGAATTTTGGAGTCCATGCCAGTGATGTAATTGGCAATCAAATCCTTGCTAAACACATGGACATCAAAGCGCGCATTCAAATCGAGAGCACCCAGAGAGTTCCTTCGAGTGATCGCTTCAAATTTGGAAAGGATCTGAGGTAACCTTTTTGCCACCGAATCGAGACGGGTTGTAACATCAATCGCAAAGGCATCGCCCTTTTCCAAAATATATTCGGCAATCTGGAGGAGCCACTCCACTTGTGCTAGCGAGAAGTCCAAAAAGGGCAGGTCGATCTCCGCTTCATCTATTTGACCACAACTACAGCGCTCTTTCACCATTTGGATTACTTGATGCACCATTCTTAATCTCTCAGTGGGATTGAAGTTTCCTTCCTCTAAAATCAAGCTAGGATCTACCTCGATTCGATTCGCTGCAGTTTTTCGAACTTCGGCGATCCTAGCCTCCATTTTGTCGATATTGGGCAGCGCTGTCCTTTCTATGGTGCAGGAAATCTTCTCCGTTCGAATGATTCGTGAGTAAGTCGAGTCTAGTTGATCAGCAATCCCCTGCATTTTGGTGGCAATCGGCCAAAGTAGCGCAAAATTGGTCAATGTTTCCAACGCTTTGGAATGAGCAAAGTAACACTCGTCAATCCAAACAGTACTGATGCCATTGGCTTCCAAATTTTTGACCGCGAGCCGAATAGCAGGGAATACACGTTTCCGAATGTCCGAGACCTTTCCTGTGATCATTGCTGCATCTTGAATTTGGCGCACGGCAAGTTTCACTGGATTTTCGAATGCGGAGACGGGATCGGTGGCCCCAACTCTGGCTGATTCGTCGAGAAGTGCTTCGATTGAAGGAATCAAACGCAATTGTAAATTACGCAAAGGGAAAAAACCGTCGGCCTGACATTGGGTACTAATTAAAGAGATACTCTCTGATACTTTACCAAGATCCTCATTCGCTTGGATAAAAAAAGCAGGAAGGCCGCGTAAAACCTGCTCCAGCAGTTCGAGTTTCTCTAGAGAAAATGACTCTTCTACCTTATAGACTTGAAAGGACTTGGCAAAGCTTGTTTCGTCCTTTAATTCGCTGTTTCTATCATAATTCAGTATCGAAAAATAGCTCTTAAATCGATGCCAGCCTGTGAAGTGCTCCGAATAAACCATTTGATCGAGTTTTCCAAGCAACTGATTAGATGCGAGCGTAGTGGTTTTCAAAGCCGCCAAAGATCGTTTTAATTCCAGGAACGTTTTCTCAGTCTTTCCGAGAAAACGGGGTGAATCAACTTCGATTGCTTCGACCCGATTCTCAATTGAAGGAAGAGATTTAAATTTCTCCAGCACTTGCGAGCGGTGATGCCGCAAGAGGCCTTCCAAATGGCTTTGCCTGGTTCGTTGTTTCCGAAAGAATAGAAAAAGGAAACCCAGTACTAGAAACGATAATGCTGTAGTGGTTAAGGTAATCCGCTGCGAAGAGTGTAAAAATTTAATCCTAGACGGTGTCGTTATCTTGGATTTGTTTCTTGAACATTTTGTGCTTCAAGATGCCAATATCAAGATTTTTTCGCCGCCCAATGAGCCGCTTCCCGCTTTTTCCATCGACCATGTTTGGGTAAAAATCAAAAAAAATCAACATTGTCAAAAGGAAACCAAATCTTCAAAGTTTTTGATATTGGCCAGGAAAACCAGAGTTATCCACCCAAATACGGAAAAATATTTGGCGATCTTATGTTTTTGCTCAAAACTACCCTAATTACTGATTTTTTAGAATTCTTGGAGGAACTTAGCACAATTTCCGATCTAACAGGGTACATTGTCGGAGTTAACAGGGTACAATCGGGTACAATCCCCTTTTGAACCCTGTTCATTTAAAGTTTAACTTCCACAAGTCATCTGGCGGACTTCGGCGGGAAAATTACCTGAAGAGCAGTTGAGCAAATGATCTGAAAATCCATCCACAAAGTCCAGTTTCGGAGGTAGAAGTTATCGAGACGAACCCGCTGTTGGATTTTTAGATTGGTATCAGTCTCACCCCGGCAACCTTTGATCTGTGCTAGCCCGGTAATCCCAGGTTTGGCAAAGTAGCGGACCGCGTAATCATCCACTATTTCCTCGAAAGCCAGATCGTGTTCAATAAAGTGAGGTCTGGGTCCGACAATACTCATCTGTCCTTTCAAAACGTTGATGATTTGCGGTATTTCATCGAGGCTTGTTTTCCTAAGTAAGGCACCTCCTCGGAAAATTCGACTATCATGCAATTGTGCCTGGACTCCGGCTTGGTCATTAACGTGCATGGAACGAAATTTAAAAACTTCGAAAACCTCTCCATTTCTTCCAGTCCGTTTTTGTCTGTAGAAGAGCGGCCCAGGAGACTGACTGCGATGCAGATACCAAACAAAAAGGCACAGAATGGGAAAAACGGTGATGAGTGCTAATAGGGACAGGGTAAAGTCCACGGTGCGTTTTGAAAGGCGGGCTACGGGGTCTTCCAAGGGTTCCGACCATTTTGTTAGGAACAACCGGTTGCCATCCTGATGCGTGTCGAGCTTGCCCTTGAATTTGTGCTCTTTATCATCTACCCAAATTAGTCGCATACCATAAGAGTCGCACATGGTTTGGAGGCTACGAACTAGAGATGGACGATCTTCTATCCCAGCGGCCAGGAGAAGCCGGACACTGTATTCCTTGCATATTACTGCGAGATCACGAAAATCTCCTAAAATTGGAAAGGAAATGGAATTTGATATGGCTGCAGAAGGTTGGCCGCCAAACGCAACATATCCCATCAAATCAGCGCCTGGAACGATGGATGTCATTTGTAGTGCCTGATTCTTCGCGATTTCTCTCGGCGACGCGAGGATTAGAGTTTTGGTCCGGCCTTTGCCCTGGTTTCTATACAGGTGCCTGAGGAGGATGCGATGACCAACATGGTTGAGCCAAGTGATCCAGCAGGCGTAGAGGGTAAAAAATGTGGCTAGAAAAGCGCGTGAAGAAGATGTGTCCCCCATCATGACAATTGCACCGAAAACTGCAACCAAGGCAAAGATAACTTCACGCTGGGTAATATTCGAGATTTGTTCTTTTGAAAGTCCGCACAGCGACTGTCGATTGGCGGCCCTTGCAACTTTCTCAAGATAGGCCGCCGTGGGAATAAGCAGGGAGAGCCAAACGTAGTTGGCTGGCTCCAAACTCTCATGGTATGCGAACAGGTGCAACATCCATACAACAATCCAGAACAAGCCATAGCCCACGGCTTGTTTGATGATGAAATGGAGTTTGACTGCGCCTGTGTGACGGTTGCTAATCATAATAATTATCGGTATTTATTCTAAATTCGCATATTTGCAATTGAATATTGATAATAACCCAGCAATTTAGGTGCCACTCGACATGAAAACACAAATTGTTCGTCAGAATCACCAATCACTACCGCTGACAAGTGGCGGTTTTGTGAATAATTTGCCAAGCGAACCGCGAGAAGTTTTGGCGCTGGCTCCCCTCATTGACATAAGAAACCTGAAAGGTGTCTTAAAACGTCGGATGTTCTGGCTTTTTTTTATTCCGATTTTCACAGTGTTGGTTTCGTTAGGTTATCTTAAATATTTGGCGACTCACTATTACGAGAGTCGAGCTTTGATATTTATAGATCCTTCCTTTGACCAGATTTTGCAGATTGAGAAGGTTGGTTCGATGAATTCAGATTTGGATTCGCTAAATTCTCTGGAGCAGGCCATGATCTCCGATTCCATGATTTTGAGGGTGATTGATAGGTTGAATCTTCGGAATGATGCCAGCTTTCTTCCGAACCCCCTTTTGAAGTTTGCCAAATCCGAGTTGCCGCTTAATGAGGTGAGGCTCCTAAAATTTGTTCGTGATCGGTTTTCTGCTTCACTCGTTCGCCCGACTCGAAATATTGCATTGGTTGTCTACGATACCGATGCATCGCGCGCCAAGTTGCTCGCTGATACCTTCATACTGGAATTCGAAAGCTTCCTAGACCAGCTAAAACATGATGAAGCGGAGATTTCCCAAGATGGATTAAGGCTACAGGCCGAAGTAGCCTACAAAAGGGTTCTTGAATCGGAAAAAGAATTGAGTGAATTTCGGAGAAAAAACCCGGGTGTAACCGTCGAGCAGGACCACAATTTGGTGGCGGAAAGTTTGAGTAAGGCAGGTGAGGAATTAAGTCGTTTGATCGGGGAAGTGATCACGTTGAAAAGCCGGGTGGAAGCGGTTCGTAACATTGATCCCAATGTTGACCCGGTCGGAATTATCACCGTGGGAAAATTTTCAGAACTCGATCATGTTTCGGAATTGATGAGTGAACGGACCACCGTGCGATCAAATTTTGAGGTGGTTACCAGGCAATACACCCCCCGTCATCCAAAGTATGTCGAGGCACAACAAAGGGTAATGGTGGTGGAGCAGCAAATGGCTCAGTTGGCCAATTCTTTCAAATTGGCGTTGGTTGCCGATTATGAAGGGGCGATTAAGAATGAGGCTGAGCTAAGAAACCGCGTGGCTGAATTAAAAAATAATCTGAATGAAATGAAAATTGTGAGTTCCGAGTTTCGAGCGGTGAAACAGAAGGTGGAAACGGATTGGAACATACATGAAAAGTTTCAGGAGAAAATTGGGGAGATGACAGTTGCGGGAGAAAAAGTGACTGCCATCACGAGTGTATTTTCAGAGCCAATGGTGGCTTACAAAACTACCAAGCCCAATAAGACTTTGGTAGTTATGGTGGCGGGGATTTTAGGCTGTCTAGGCAGTTTGGGACTGGTCGTCATATACCTTTTCAGCGATGGTCCCTTCGCAAATCGCGAACAGATTGAAGAATTCATTGGAGCGCCGGTTCTAGCCCAGATTACCCACAAAGATCTGAGTGAAGTTAACAAAACGATGATTCAAACCATGGCTGAAATCATCCTTTCCAACCAGAATGAAGGTTGTCAGATTTATCAAATTCTGAATTCTGGAAAGGATGCATTTCTTTCTGGACAGGTCGCTGAAGGTCTCGCCAATACATCAGCATTTTACCGGTCTCAAACGATTCTCATTAAGGCTCATGAAGCCTCGCCGCAGGGACTGTATCATCTGAAACCAATCGAAACTGAAATCAGGGGACTTTACCGTCTTGACATACCTACCAGTCTTTTGTTGTCAGATAATGCCTGGCATTTACTCAGTTCCCACTGTAGTAAATTTAAAAGGGTTGTGATTGATAGTTCAGCCATGCCAGCTGACAGTCAATTACCGATTTACTTCGCTGGCTTTGCCCAGCAGAATATCTTCGTGCTCGATAAACTGGTGGATTCCAGGGAGCATGTGATGAGGGTGACCGAGAGTTTTCGAACTATTTGTAAACGTCCAGTAGTGGTTGTTCTTGTTGATTAATTCGATTGATCGCAATCCTCCCGATTTGACACAGGCCAAGACAACACTCTGAAAACTAATTATGAGGTAGTGGGCGCGACCTAAATAAAAAACTAGGCTCGGTAAATTTTCGTCCAGTTCTTGATAGAACCGTCGCAATAAGTTGTGCAGTAAGTGACTTCGATGTATTCGATTTGCTGAGCGCACCCGCTAACACAAATAGTTTTGGTAAAGCAGCGGCGACAAACCTCAACCGTTGTACACTTTTTCTTGAGGCAGAAAATGTTGCAGCCAGCAATGCCACTATCTCCTTGTTCCGCGTGTGCAGGGGTGAAACCAATTAGAGAAGCTGTGATGGCAACGGCAACGGTGAGGATAATTCTTTTCATAGTGTATGTCTGCTTTCGTTTCGATAAATCCGACCGAGATGGGATTAGATCGTGGTTTTCCAAATTCTAGTGGTTCCGTCGCAATAAACGTCTTTGTAGGTGACTTGAGTCACGATATAAGTGTAGGTCTTGCCACATGGGCCTTGGGCACAAAGCACCTGCGTACATCGATCAATTTCTTCAGTACAAACTTTAACCTTGCATGGGCGTGGGTAAGTTTTCGGAATGGTTCTCACGCATATGTCACATTCTCCAGCGAAGGAATTTACAGCAAAATTGGCGAGGCCAATCATCAGAGCCAGAAGCAAAATTGTTTTTCTCATAAGTATCGTGTTTGGGCTGCGAGTTCACAAGCCTAACTCTAAATTCATCTTAGCGCTGGAAACGATATCATTTCAACAAAATTTTACACTTAATGGAAGTTTTTGGATTTAACAAGTCCAAAATTTAAAGATTCCCTAAGTAAAAAGCCGGAGGATGGAAGCCAAAAAACCGCTGATTTTCATTAGCGGTTTCTAAATGATAAATGGGTTGGACTCTGGTTTAACGCCTTATGGTTATTGAGAACCCTGGCCTTACATACCCCGAATACGAAGGGCGACCATGGTGGTGGTAATGATGATGGGGTGGGGAGGGCACAATATAGCTGTAAGGGATCACACGGGAAACCGGACGGGCCACACATCTTGTGTGGTACACGGGAACCCAAGTGTATCGGATGATGCCTCCGTAATTTATTGGTTGATAATAAGCGTAGACATTTTGGTGACAGACCTGACAGACGCTGATAACTCTGGCCTGGTAGTTCTGAGCTTCTGCCTGGGGAGCTGAGATGGCTCCAAACATCAGTGCAGCGATTGCGAGTAATAAGACTTTTTTCATAGGTAATAAGTAAAGATCAGCACTTGATGTGACAGATCCGCCCTTCTTAGACGTTTTTTTATTAGGAATTATTCACAAATTCTCGGAATTTTTTTTGCGGCAGCTCTTTTAATTGAGAGAATCGAGTAACCAAAATATGGCTTACTCAACCACCACCTTAAGACAGGAGGATTTTATTCTGGCAATCATTGGTGTCTGATCTACCACATCTCCGTCAGCTTGAACGTCTTGAATTGGGTCGGTTTTGACTTCGATTCTTTCACCCTGCCAGTGGTTGAGGAGGTGTGAGGCATCCAATAAGGGTTCACCATCAACTTTCAATTTATCAAGGCCCATCATTTTGACAGCCAACTGGGCGATGCCTTCGATGTTGGCTTTTTTCAGGAAGAACACATCCAGTTTTCCATCGTCAATGTCTACAACCGGTGCCAGAGTCAATTTTCCGAGTCCGACGGTTCCTGAATTGGCGATGACGCAGGCCACTCCGGTGCCAGAAGCCACATTTTTCCCGTCGATCATAATTTCGTATTCTGCGGTGGCCCTTTCCTGGAGTGCTTTGATTCCCGCGAAGACGTAGGCCCACTTCCCAAATTGATCCTTAAGCTCGCGAGTGGCATCCTGTACGACCCCAGTTTCGATTCCGCAGCCGATTCGCAGGAGGAAAGGTTTTTCCTCCATCATCCCGACATCGATGGTGCGAACGTGAAATTGATCCCGGCAGACCAAGTCACAGGCTTTTTCCAGATTCGTTGGCAAGCGAAGTTCAGCGGCGACGAGGTTTCCAGTTCCTCCTCCGAGAATCAAAAGGGGGATGTTTGTGTCAATCAGAGCCGAGGCCACTTCCATTACCGTCCCGTCGCCACCGTAGACAGCAACCACATCTACCCCCTCCAGCACGGCACGCCTGGCGTGGAGGAGCCCGTCGCCATCCCCATGGGTGATGTCGATATCCCAATGAATCCCGGCGTCACGGAAGGCTTGATTGAGGATCGCCAAAAGAGGGATCTTCCGCGAAGGGGCAGGATTGACCACCACTCGGACCTTTTTCGGCTTTGGACGGGTGCTGAGATGTTCTGTTGCGGAAAACATAGCAAAAATTACACGATAGTTCTACGAATTCATTCACAATCTCCCTTGCATTCCTATTTTGAGAAGACGAAACACGGGCATGAACGAAATTGACCAAATTGGCGTTGTGTTTGACCTTGACGGGGTATTAATCGACTCCCACGATCAACATCTCGAAGCCTGGTGCCGTCTTGCCTGCGAAATTGGAAAGGAGATTTCCGATGAACAATTTGCCAGGTCTTTCGGCATGAGAAATGAGATGTGTATTCCTCACGTTTTTGAATGGGCGGCACCCTATGATCGGGAATTAATCATGGATCTGGGGAACAGAAAAGAGGTCATTTACCGGGAAATTCTAGGCAATGAAAGTATGGCGCCTCTTCCTGGGGTTTTGGAATTCACAAAAATGCTTCGTAAAGCAGGGATTCCCGGATCAGTTGGATCTTCCACTTCGGTGCTTAATATCAAACTCTGTCTTCAAGCTACGGGTTTGGATCAGTTTTTTGGACCACATATCACTGGTGCGGAGGATGTCAGCCAAGGTAAACCCGCGCCGGATGTGTTTCTTGAAGCTGCTCGAAAAATAAAAAAACTACCTGCCCATTGTCTTGTGATTGAAGATGCCCATGTTGGAGTTGAGGCTGGCCTCGCCGCAGGCATGAAGGTCTTGGCGGTGACAACCACCCATGCCGCTAATACATTCGGAGGGAAACCACATCGGATCGTCGATTGCCTGAGTGAGATTAAAATTCAGGATTTACTCGATTTCTTTAAAGATTGAGCTTCTACAAGGCAATTGCAGCTCGTGGATTAAGATCGATCAACTGAGAAATCTCCTTTGGCGAAAGAAACAGTTGATCACGCAAGTTCGCAATGACTCCGGGAAGGGTAATGGTTGATCCAGCCAGATTCTGACTTCCCGGTCTTCTCGCGATTCCATTTTTGTCCACCTCAATTCTAATTCCTGAGAGTTCATGTGTACCGGGTGGAATTTTTGCCGCTCCGATCACATCAGTTACCATGATGCTCCGATCCACCCCAACAAAATCGAGGTAATTTTTGAGAGCAAAAAACTCGATATGAACCCCATCTGGAATAAAGCAAAACCAGAGGTGCTCGCGTAGGTGCAGAAATCGTTGCAGCACATTGTTATGTCTCGGCAGGGTGACTGGACAACCATTTCCAAAATGAGTCACCATTGACAAACCATGGTCGATTGCCCCCCGTAAGTGTTCCAGGCTGGGATCGCAGTGCCCGGCTGAAACACAGACCCCTTGACTCGCGAAAAAATCAATCGTCTGATATCCTGGATCACATTCCGGGGCAATCGTTACCAGTCTAGCCAGCCCGCTGCAGGCATCGTAGAGTCGCTTTGCATCGTCAAGGTTTGCCTGGCGCATTGCCTCCGGTGGGTGTGCTCCCGCAAAGCCAGGGGTGGAACTCATAAAAGGTCCCTCGATATGAAAGCCGGCCACCATCTCTTTGATCAAGGGATTGGCCTCCCGCAGCTTCACCATGTTCGAGAGTTTTGCCTCCAGACGCTCGATGGAATCGGTAATCACCGTGGCCAAGAATTGAGAGACACCGTCGCTGCGCAGGGCCTCGCAGGCCTGGAGAAACTGCCCGGCGGTTAAACCCATTGAGCAGAAATCAACCCCGGCATAGCCGTTTACCTGGATGTCAAAAGGCTTCATGAGCCCGGCTTTAGATCGAGGCTACGAACTTTTCCAGCCGCCTTGCGTATTCGACCCAGACCCGTTGCGCAGCCCCAGTATCATCAACATCTTTTCCGGCATGGATCGCGGCCATGATGTGTGGCTCGATGGATAGCCAGCCATGGTAGCCAGTTTCCTTCAGATCTTTGATGATTCTGGCCTGCACCGGATCTTCCTCTGGAAAACAAGTGGCATATTGGCCATTGTCCCCTGGTTTGGCAGATTTGATGTGGATGTGAGAAATGTGATCTCGGCAGGCGAGATAGTAGTTCCAGGTAGACTCGCGGTCATTGTCGTGAAGGGAATTATTCCCCGTATCAAAGGTGAGCCGGAATGCTGGAGAGTTCACCGCCTCCGCCAATTCCAGAAATCCCTCAGCCGTGGCCCCGTATCCACTGCAGTTTTCATGGCCGAGGATGACCCCTTCACCTTCGGCAATGGTGGCGAGTTCTTTAATTCGTCGAATGGTTTCCGCTTTCCACGCCTCCTTCGCAAGGGGCGTGTCAGGGTGATTGGGGTAGGACATGATGCGCAGAAACTTCGTTCCAGTTGCCCTCATCCGTGGTGCGACTCGCCTTAGCTCATCGAGATCAACTTGAAAATCGTTGGTAATGGGCCGGGCCCAGTTCCCGATCTGCCCTCCCAGCCCAACGATGCAAATCCCGGCAGCGGAGAGTTGGTCACAAGTGATTTTCCATTCATCATCGGTTAGATCAACCACATTTTTTCCGCCGATAAGCCGAAGCTCCACAGCGGACCATCCCACTTCTTTAAGTGTCGCGATTTGACCAGTAAGAGACTTTTCTGCCTCGTCTGCGAATCCTGTAAATTGAAATGCCATAAGGAAAAAGCGTTACCATGATAATGGGTCGAGCGCAAATCTCATGATCGTGTCCCTCGTTCAAGTGGATCCGCAGGGTCGCGCCTTGTGATAATATTTAACAATCAAATTATTTTGTCACATCCTGGCGAATTCTTTCGAAAGAGCGGCGTTCCTGAAATTCGGGACGCCACTCAATCTATGTTATGCAACAACTCATGGTCAAACCCACAAACACGACGGATGGGAATAAGGAGATCCCACCTCTGCAAAAGGCACGGGAGAAGTTTTCGCAATTGATGCGCGAACATCACCGCGAACTGCTCGTTTATGCGCGGGCCATCGTGAAAGATCATCACGCCGCACAGGATATCGTTCAGGAATCACTGGTCTCCGCTTATCGGAGTTTTGCCAGTTACGATGATGAACTGGACTTCGGAAAATGGATGCGCGGGATCATTCGCCACAAATGCCTCGATTGGTTTCGAAAACGAAAGCGCACCCCGATTCCCGATACCGAAATCGTCGATATCGAGTTGGACATCGCCGCCTGGCTGCAAGTCCGGGAAGAAGGGAAAAGCCCGCTTTTTGAGGCGCTCGAAGATTGCATATCCCGGCTCCCTGAAAAACTGAGACTCGCCATTGCCACCTTTTACTTGCAGGAAAACAGCTGCACGGAAACCGCCGAGAAGCTGGAGGTATCAGGCGCCACGGTGAGAAAACGCCTCGAAAGGGCTCGCGAACAGCTCCACAACTGCCTTTCCGGCAAAACTGAACCCAACAACATCCACGCCCTCTAATAACCATGAAAGATCAAGATTTTAGACTAGCAGACACCGATTCTGCCAAACAACAATTTGCCCACGCCGCGCTTGAAGAATTCGCCCGAATGGGTGGCAAAGACGACGAAGTTTTTCTAGAAAAAGTTTTGGGAAAACTCGATGAAATAGACCACGAAACGGATGTTAGCAGGTTGAAAGTCGCAGGCGTTCACCGACCCCGCCGCGCCCAATCCCTTTGGATAAGCGCTGCAGCAGCGGCAGTGTTTGTTTTGGTTGCAGTCTCAGTTACCCACAATTTGACTGGGAAAAATCGGCCCGCAAACCCACCGCAAACCATCGTGGCGAGCGTCACAGTAAACGATGAAGTTTCTTTGGAAAAGCAAACGCTTCCCAATCCGGCGGCACCGATTTCGGAGCCCTTGAGCCTGCCCGAGGTGGCTTCAGTGCAAAGTATGGATTCAAAACCAGCCGGAGCGACCGAAAAAGATTCGGAATATATTTTTCTGAGTCGGCAGCTTTCGCTAGATGATGGGGAATTTGATTTTGGGTTAACCAAAAGCGGAAAAGTTGGCCAAATCGATGGAATCTACCACGCTGCGGCAGGCGCGGGAGAAGAATCGAAAGTCCTCCCACCAAGTGAGCATTTTGATTTTGCCTTAAAAGATCCGGCGGGGTCTCGGCACAGAGAAAAGAAATCATCCGATGAAGAATTGGACCGTTCCTCCGTTACAGCGGCTGGAAAAGCAAGCATCCTAACGCCTTACGTTGCTTATAATGGAACTCCAGATACCTGGCGGGCAGATTCTCCCAGTCCCAGCAATGGAGGTATCCCCGACGCTAATGAAAATAATGTTTTTTACGGAGGGGTCCGCTTAAACGTGGATTTTGGCGATGAGCCCAAAATGCCACAACCGCTGACCCTGTCGGCAATCCATGATCATCCACAGCCTTTGGCATCAAACACACTTTCAGCCGCAGAACCAAATCCTGAGCCCGGACACTCAACAAATGAAAAAATCGAGGCAAAGGTAGTCTCCCAAAACGAAAAATACGGTCAGCTCATCGACAACCCATTTGCCTCGCCCCTCAAAGACCCGCTCTCCACTTTTTCCGTGGATGTTGACACCGCCTCCTATTCGAATATCCGGCGGATGATCACAGCCGGGCAAATGATCCCGAGTGATGCGGTGCGGATTGAGGAGATGATCAATTACTTCTCTTACGATTACCCTCAGCCGGAGGGGGAACACCCCTTTAGCTTTGCGGCGGAGACGGCAAAGTGCCCCTGGAATCCCGATCACCAACTGCTGCGGGTCGCCATCCAGGGCAAAGACCTCCAGCGGGATGCCCGCCAG
The DNA here is from genome assembly GCA_041742015.1 of Verrucomicrobiales bacterium. Lineage (GTDB taxonomy): Bacteria > Verrucomicrobiota > Verrucomicrobiia > Verrucomicrobiales > DEV007 > Arctic95D-9. The sequence goes on from JBGSJM010000035.1 coordinate 26,685, forward strand.
CCTGCCAACCTGGTTTTTCTCCTGGATGTCTCCGGGTCAATGAATGATCCAAACAAACTCCCCCTTGTCAAACAATCCATGGAGCTCTTGATCGAGGAGTTGACCGGGCGCGACACCATCTCGATCGTGGTCTATGCCGGCTCGGAGGGACTTTGCCTTCCGGCGACAAGTGGGTCGGAAAAACAGAAAATTCTCGATTCCCTGAATCGCCTCCAGGCTGGCGGCTCCACCAATGGGGGCGCGGGCATCGATCTGGCCTATAAAATGGCGAAGGAAAATTACAAAGCGCATGGGATAAACCGGGTCGTCCTCTGCACGGATGGCGATTTTAATGTGGGGCGGGTGGACAATGGCAGCCTGGTTGAATTGGTCGGGGAAAAAGCGAAGGACGGAACTTTCCTCAGCGTGCTCGGTTTTGGTACCGGAAATATCAATGACTCCATGCTTGAGGAGATCACCAACAAGGGAAATGGGAACTATTTCTATATCGACAGTATCAAAGAAGGCCGCAAGGTCCTGCTGGAGGAGATGATGTCCATCCTGGTCACCATCGCGAAGGATGTCAAAATCCAGGTCGAGTTTAATCCCAAACAGGTGCAGGATTACCGCCTGATCGGTTATGCCAATCGCATGCTCAAAGCAGAGGATTTTGAGAATGACAGGGTGGATGCCGGGGAAGTCGGCGTCGGGCACTCGGTCACCGCGCTTTATGAGATTGTGCCGGTGGGCGCTCCGCCCATTCAGAAGCACTCGCCCAATCTAAAATACCAGGCACCCATTGAACCCGACCAACCCAAAATGAAGCTGGTCGAGAGCCATGAACTCTGCACCCTGAAGCTCCGCTACAAACTCCCGAAAAGCAATGTGAGCATCCCGATGGAGCTGGCCATCACCGCGAAGCAGCAAGAGTGGAAAGCGGCGAGTGACGACTTCCAATTTGCTGCCGCCGTTGGTCTCTGGGGGATGCTGTTGCGCGAAGCCGAGCATTGTGAAAAGGGGACAACCGATTTAGTCCTCGAAATGGCCAAAGAAGGCTGCGGGGTTGATCCTTTTGCCCGCCGGAATGATTTTATCGAACTTGTCAAAGAGTGGACTCGACTAAAAGCATTGGGTGGTGTTTCACAGAAAGACGGGATCAACGCGAATGATGTCTTTCACGGCGGAGTGCGTGTCAACGTAGGTTTCTGAATTTTTCCCAAAAAAACCATGGGTAACGAGCCCAGGACTGGTGTGATACGAAACAAAAATTAGTTTTGGATAATTAGACTTTGAACGAAGTGTTTGCTTCAACGCTCAGCCACGGCCTGCCGACGAGATTGAGGACGCGCTGCGAGTCCTCCCACCAGCGGCGCAGGATGGGGTGGAGTGCCTCGC
>JBGSJM010000036.1:0-19088 GCA_041742015.1 Verrucomicrobiales bacterium
CCGGCTAATCGCTGAGATGCCTCCGGCATAAGAGGGAGATGAACCCGGAGGGTTCAAAGCCATTAGCCGGTGGTTGAGCGAAGCGACACCACCGGACAACAGGTAAAAAATACGAAGCATCACGGAGGGATGCCAGCAAACCGCAGCCGGACGCGACCTGCTATCTGGGTGAAGAGGTCAGGGGCCAGGCGGCGGTTGGAAGCCGCCGCTAAATGCTCCCCGCACGCTGGCATCCCTCCCGGGATGCGATCTGTTTCTCGAATGTTGTCCGGTGGTGTCGCTTCGCTCAACCACCGGCCAATCGCTGGCATCCCTTCGGGATGAGACTCACCCAGCCGAGGCCTTCATCCAATTTCCCGCCATGCGGCCAATCTCGTTGATCTTTTCATGCACAAATCGCGACTGGCTGGCGCTTAGCCATTCTTTGGCGAGGACGATGCGCCAGAGCACCCGCAGTTTTTCAAGAGAAAGGTTCACTTTCCGCAACACAGCGGCACGCTCTTTGCCGCTGCTAAAGCGGGCCTCGGCAATCAGTTCTACCACATTCAGAGTTTCGTTATCGAGGCGCTGCCCAAAGGTGAAGCGCTGGCACTTTGGAAACTTGGCGGTGTGGTTGAGCGTCCATAAAGTTAGTTCTTCAGCCAGGGTCTGGATGGGGGGTACTTTTTCCATATTTGCAAAATAATTTCGTACGGCTACGCCGTAGAAGAAGGTAAGAAAGGAAAAAAGTAATAAAGGGGGCGGGAGCCCCCTAGCGCGCCTCTCCACCCACCAACACACAACGGAACCCGATGAAGTCGCTGCGATAGGTCGAACCGCTGATGAAGCGGTCCGAAGACAACAAGAAGTAACGATTGATGAAGAACCAGGAACCTCCCCGCAAGACAAAGGCAGACGAAGAAGGGGAATACTTGTCCTGACACCATTCGTACACATTGCCACTCAAATCGAAAATTCCATGGTGATTCAGAGTAAATGAACCCACTGGAGCCGTGAAAGGAAACTCATCCGTATCGAGATCGAAGTTCCCCGTATCTTTTGGAGGAGGCCAGGTATTTCCCCAGGGATAAACATCCGAAAGTTTTATATCCTTATCCTCCGGGCTTTGTTTGGGGTCTTCGCGATCCCCGATGCCCACTGCAATGCTCCACTCATGATCGGTGGGAAGACGGTAGAGTTTCCCTTCTTTGGCACTGAGCCATTTGCAGAAGGCTGTGGCGTCCTCCCAGCTCACATTCACTACGGGGTGATCGTCGGTCTGTTTGTGGCCAGAACGCTCCACATCTTTCCACTCCATATCCACTCCCGGATTGGCAGCGGCGTAGGCCGCATAATCCTTAACTCGGGTTTCCCAGACGCTCATCAAAAAGGTGGTGCCGGGGATTGGGACAAACTTCATACCGAGGGAGTTCGTGAACGGATTGATGGAGGAATAAGTGGAGTTACTCACTGCGATTCCCTCCAGCGGAAGCAACTTGGCCCTTTCTTCGGATTCGCCCAGGATTTTCGTCTTGGCCATATCCACCAATTGCGACTCCGAAACCGGCGGAAGGGATGGCTGGCTGCGGTACATCCACTTTCTGGCCTGGTTCAATCCAAAAATCAATGCGAGCAGCGCGACAAAGTGTCCAGCGCGACCCCAAAAGTTTTTGCGCGGTGGGGTGACTGGAGCAAAATCTTCTTTAAATTCTTTATCGCGCTGTTTCATTTCCGCCGCCTCCCGAGCCCGGCGTTCTTTTTGAGCCCGCTCCTCAGCGATCCGTTCGGCGCGCCGGGATTTTTCCGCGGCTTCGTGCTCCAGACGTTCTTTTTGGGCTCGCTGTGCGGCTTCACGCTCAGCGCGCTTTTTTTCATCAGCAGCCTCGCGCGCTTTACGCTCCTCCTCGGCATGGGCGGCGGCGTGGCGGGCTGTTCTGGCAGAAAGAGCGTGTTTCTCCAAATCCCGGGTGAGGTTGGCGAGAACTTTGTTGACCTGGGCCGCGCTCATGGCTTCCAGGGCTTGTTGGGAATCGTTGGCGGAGTGGTAGGTCTTGCCCAATTTGCTGGCGAGGTGGCAATCGCTGACCTGAAGCCAGTAGAGCTTCAATTCTCCGGCATCCGCCCGGCGCAGCAGGCGGGGTAGCTCTTTATCCTGGATAAAGGTGGAATTCTGAAAATGGGGACTCACCAAGAGGATGGCGGCTCCACAGGTGTCGATCGCAGTGGCAATTTCGTCGTTGTAACGGTCCCCGTATTCAATTTTACCCTTGTCCACCCAGCGGCAGATGGAACCTTCGCGCTCCAGTGGGGCGAGGTGAGCCTGAAGGCTATTGAGCCACTGCTCATCTTTGCGGCTGTAGCTGACAAAGACCAGCTCCGGCACATCCGGATCGGACGGGTCAGATGCAGCGGGCGGTGGATTCATGCTCATAAAGGGCAAATAATGGCACGCAACGAGCGGATGATCAATCACCGAATCTGGGATTTGAGGGAAACGAAAAACCTACCCCCTCTTCCCATAAGTGCCAATCACCAACTCCACAGTATCTTTTAAGACATGTGGCGAATAGGGCTTGGGAATGACGGCTTTGAAGCCAAAAGCTGAGGGGTTGGACATGGCCGCGGCGTCGGAATACCCGCTGGAAACAATGGCAATGACACCGGAGTCCATTTCCAGGAGTTTTCGCATGGTTTCAAGGCCTCCCATGCCCTGTTCAATGGTCAAATCGGTGATTACCAGGTCGAAGCGCCTTTTTTCGACGATGGCTTTGCGGTACTCGGCGAGAGTTTCGTTGCCCTCTGCGGACTCGACCACTTCGTAACCGGCCCTTCGCAGGGTGGCTCCCATCAATCGACGGATCTGACCATCATCTTCGAGGATAAGGATACGGTAGTCTTCCGGTTTGAAGCTGAGTCTGGCAGCCTCTTCTTCGGAACCCTTGCCGGAATTAGGACGGGATTTAACTTCCTGCCACTTCAGGAGGGTGGTGTTGAGTCCCTGAGGAACGCAAAAGACCACCCGGGTGCCTTTTCCGAGATCAGATTGGAGATGGATAAAGCCATCGTGAGCCCGGGCAATGGAATCACAAACCGTCAGCCCGATCCCGGTGGCATTGTCTTTGGTTCGGGAGGAGAAATATGGTTCGGCAGCCTTGGAGAGGGTGTCCTGGTTCATGCCGTAGCCGGTATCCACCACCTCGATCAATAAGAATTTGGCGTCGGGCTCCAGCACGTCTTTGCCAAATGACTGGACTTTAACGGAGTCCACCACTTCGCAGCGGACACTGAGGGTGCCCCCACTCGGCATGGCTTCCTCGGAGTTTGTGAGAAGATTTTCCAGAACCCTGCGAATCTGGGCGCGGTCAACATTGGCGCGAAGATCACTCTCCGAACACTGAAACTGATAACGGATCGAAGGCCGCCCAATGCGATGCTCGGAGAGGACTTGACGAACTAACTCGGGAATTTTCACCAACTCACGGACGGGTTTGCCGCCCGTTGCAAAGGTCATCAATTGTTGGACCAGCCCGGCGGCTCGGGAGGTGGCTACCTCGGCTTCACCCAACATTTCGATCACATCGGGATCAGCCTGCTGCTCTTTGGCGAGACCAATATTTCCGGTAACGGTGGTCAGGTGATTGTTAAAATCGTGAGCAAAACCGCGGGCGAGCAATCCAAGTCCCTCCAGGCGATGTTGCCGAATCTCCTCGGCTTTGGTCAATTTGGAGGCGGTGATGTCATGAAACAAGGCGATGACACCTTCATAAGAGCGATAAAGCCAGATATCCAGCCACTTTTCCCGCTCCGCATCGTAGAACTCAAAGCGGTGAGGCTTACCATCAAGGAGCGGACGCAAAAACTCGGACTCGTACCGAGCCACGTCTTCGCACGCCAGCCTATCAAGAAAAGGATGACCCAGGATCGGCAAACCACCCCCGAACAATTTCAAAGCTTCGGCATTGGATTGCACAACAATCAAATCTCGATCAAGCACCAAAAGGGGATCACCCAATTGATCAAGCAGCGGTTCATGTGCCGGTGGTACCGATTCCCCCGCTTCATCAACCTCTCCTTTTGATGATTTTTCCGAACCACTTTTGCCAATCACTTTCCCGTAAGAGGGACTGTTTACAATTTTCTCAAACGCATCGATCGCCCGTGCTTTGCCTGGAATTCTGAGCCCATCCTGCAAATCAATTTCACCACCTGGTGACTGCTCTTTTAAAATCGTAATGGTACCAAGCAATTCGGTTTTTTCATCCCGCACTGGTGTGGTGATGGTTTTGACCGAGTGTTGCCGCCCCTTTCGATCCGTCAGAAGACAAATCGAATTTCCATTGGTGCCGTTAACATTATGGTCTCGCCCTGAATAGTTAGTTGGCGCCACTTTACTGTAGAGATTGCCAGTGGCCTCTTCCTCCAGCCAGCCGGTCAATTTTTCGGCTGAGTTATTCATCAACACCACTCGCCCATCAATACCGGATACGATGACACTTTCTTCAAGCGGACCGGCCACTGACCGAATCGCCGGGATGCGGTCTTCCAAATATTTGGCGGGGTCAATTCGATAAGCCGCAGCCTCAACACAAGCAATCAACTCCGAACCGCTAAAAGGCTTCCGCACATAACCGGCAGGTTTGGCGGTTCTTGCCAGATCAAATACCACGTCCTCGGAACGCCCGGTGATAAAAATAACTGGCAATCCCAGATCTTCTCGGAATTTTTTGGCAAGATCGATCCCTTCGTTATCACCGCCAAAGCTTACGGATAGTAACACCAAATTCGGGGTATTTTCCCTGGCCAATGCCAGGGCTTCACCTGGATTGGCAGCCTTGCCCACCACTGTAAAGCCGCGTTTCTGAAGGGTAAGCTCAATATCCCTGGCGACAACCCGGTCAGTTTCGCCAATCAGAACGCTTAGAGAACAATCTTGAGAATCCACCATCTACTTCAGCTTGGTTGACAGGGAAAAGTCAGGCGCAATGAGGCCGTGTGAATGTTATCCTCCCCCACTCCGATTGATATCTTGCCGCGAATCTGTTCCACCAAAATTTCGATCACTTTGGCATTCTCCATTTTCTCTGGAGTAAAGAGTTTGCGATTCTCCCCTGGCTTGGCGGTTAACAAAATATTCCCTTCGCAACATTCGACATCCAGGTAGATTGAAGGCCCACTACCCTTTTCCGATCCACAAACTGCCAGACTCATTACCTCACCAACAAACAGGGCAAAAGGAGTTACGATTTCATTTTCAATAGTCAGGGAACGTGACCCACTAACAACAACTTCCCGCGCACCCAGCCCCCGACCCGCCGCCGACGAGACCTGATCAGCGATATCCCGCAGTAGATTAACCACCCCAACCCGCTTGCTGCTTGTCATTGACTCGGCCAGCACTTTCAAACGAATCAACCAAGTCACAAAAGAGGAATTTTCCTGGCTTTCGGTTGTGATCGAAAAGAGACTGGTGATGGTCTGCAACTGGCTTCGGAATTGACTCTGGGTAAGCTCCATCACTTCCGCCTCGGACAAAGTCTCAACCTGCTTGGGCTGAATGATGACCACCCACTGCGACACCCGGTCAGAATCGCCTTTAACTGGAATCATCTTGGCTGAAACCGGTTGAGGTCCAGAAGGAGAGATTGACAACAAATCGCTCCATTTCTTTTCTTCAATCAATTCTTGAAGTTGTTTGATATCAAACAACTCCCGGGAACCTGGAGCACGCGACAATAACTGGAAAAGGTTCGAACGAGTTAGGTAAGTATGATTCTGACCTAGAAGCTTTGAAGAAGCAGGATTGGCTTCGATCACATCCCCGTCAGTGGTAACGACTAAAACCGCTTCTGAAGCACTGACAAAAAAGTGACTTTGCCAGCGTTGCATCAAATTTGCACCGGGCGAAGAAGGTGCTTCGATCAATGCCAGAGCGAGATCTTTCCCGAAAGGAGACAGGGTCACTGGAAAAACAGAGTTCTCCCGTCCATGGGCAACGTCCTGCCGAAAGGATTGCCCGGTCGAAAACACATCCACGAGGTGAGCCTCAAGCATCTTGCCAAACTCCGGCCAAATCACATGCGCAGATTGACCCACACTATCAGCGGCAAAATCCAAGGTCACCTCCCACTCTCCCGCAGGTGGCGACCAGTCCTTAATCCTGCCATCTCGCTCCAGCAAGACAAACATATTCGGAACAGCATCCAGCAACGACTGTGCCTTGGCCGAAAGCTCATGAAGCTTGGCGAGAAGCTGGGCGTCACGGGGGCGAAGTTGATAAATCTTTAACGAAACTTCGCCCTCACTGTTTAAAATGTAAGAAGCGGTGACCAGCGCAACACGATCGCGATCCTGCCCTTCAAAAGAAAACCGAAGCTTTCTCGGGACATCGGATATCACTTTCAAATCTCCGGCTTCGTTTGCACGAAGGACCGTCGCATCTTCCAAATTCAGAATATCGAAAAACGGCTTGCCAATCAGTTCCCGAGCGGTTTTCCCGGCGAACTCCGCAAACGCATGGTTTAACTCTTGAATCAACCCTTCCCGATTCACCACCACAATTCCCCCAGTGGAATTTCCAAAGATATTGCGGTACTTCGAATTAGCCTGCCGGAGGGCTTCATCTGCAACTATTTCATCAGAAACATCAGACTGCAAAATAATGGTGTAGCCATCCTGGGTGATCGATGAACGAAACTCAATCTGCCTCAACCCTTTTGCAGCGCTGGTTAGTCCAAAGGTCCTTGTCAACTGGTTGCGCCAAATATGCTCATGCCAGCTTGAAACGACTTTTGCCAACTTATCTGGATCGGGACAAACCTTTTGAAACCATTCTTCCATTCCCTTTCCGGTTGTGCCCGCATCCACACCCATTAATTCGGCATGCGCCGCATTGGTGTAGAGGATTTTCTGATGATCATCCAACACCACCACAGCTTGCGGCAAACTCGAAAACACCGCAGGCCAAACGGAGGCAATCGTTCTTCCACCAATCGATCCAGTTTTCCCGTTTTCCCTTCCAGACTCTTCATCGAGGGAAAACGGACTGGGGTGCTCCTGACGTTCCAGCGCTAAAGCCGTAAACACGCCTGCAGGTTTGGGAGACGCTAAACTCATCCCATCACCTCCCAGTGGTTCAAAAAATGGATTGTTTGAGGCCAAGGTTGATAAAAAAGGTTACAGAAAGGTACATGTCTAGGATACCTTAACATTTTGGCAAGCGTTACTTCATCGAAATTAGCGAAAAGTTCAATCACAACTTGAAATAGTGTTATTTTGTGGCCGATTCTTTCAAAAATGAAGCTAGCCCGCATGCCCGATGGCAGCCCCGAAATCTTCCATACAATTCAAGGTGAAGGCCGTAACTGCGGGATGCCTGCCGTTTTTATCCGAGCTTCACTTTGTAACCTCCATTGCCTTTGGTGCGATACCGACTACACCTGGAATTGGGAGGGCACCTCATTTCGGCATGAAAAAGATAACGAACCCACCTACCGCAAATATCGTCGCGAGGAAATGATCGTGACGCTAAATGCAGAGGAGATTGTTGAATTCGTCCAGCCATTTAAATGCCGGAACTTTGTCTTTACTGGCGGAGAGCCGCTGACCCAGGAAAAGGAGTGGTGCCGTGTGATGGAACTTCTCGGCCGGGAGGCACATTTTGAAATCGAAACCAACGGCACCCTTTTGCCCGGAAATTCATTCCTCAGCCGAATTAACCAACTCAATGTTTCCCCGAAACTGGCCAACTCCGGCGTCGCGGAACATGACCGTTTTAAGCCGAGAGTCCTTGAATATCTGGCCCGTAGTGGAAAATCCGATTTCAAATTTGTGATCAACAGCGATCTGGATTTTGAAGAAACTAGGTCCATCATCAGCCAGGCCAATATCCCACCTGATCGGGTTTTTTTGATGCCCAAAGCCTCAACTTTGGATGAACTCCACCTCAATCAAGGCCCGGTCGCCGCCCTCGCCCTGCAACATGGCTTCCGGTTTTCCGACCGTCTCCACCTCCGTCTTTATGGTGCTAAAAGAGGTGTGTAGCCTCCCGATCACTTGCTTTTGCAGAACAGAAAATTCCGCCACTTCGCGGTGGGATGGCGGTAACTGACTTGGCCAGTTTGAGAAGCCGGGTAGCGCAGCCCTTTGAACCAAAACACACCATCATCATAACCATACCCCTTTAGGATCGCTGCGATTTCCGGGACATCTGTATCCTGGATTTCGATCAACACCTTCGGATGGAACTTCACCAGCACTTTTTCAGCACCCTTCAAGACTGGTACCTCATAACCATCCACATCGCATTTGATAAAATTGAGGCGATCCAGGCCCGCCTCTTCAAAAAATGAATCAAGCGATTTGATTGGCACCCGCACCTCTTCTTTCTGCCATTCGGCTCCAGCCCCTACACTGGCCGTACTACCGACACTTCCCCGAAAAAGGCTCGCCACCCCATCCCCATCAGAGAGACCGATGCTGTGCACCTCCACATTCCGCAGTCCGAACGTATTTGCCACCCTCGATATCTGCTGGCCCAATTCTGGCTGCGGCTCAAAGGCAATCACTTTTCCACTTTCTCCAGCCTGCTTGCCAAGAAAATACGTGACAATACCCTTATTCGCCCCAATATCCAACGCGACACCACCCGGCTCAAATTCCTCTTTGATGAAGATCACCGTATCTGGCTCAGTCCGATTTCGATACCTCAAAAAACGATGCTGATAGTGAAGCTTTTCAGCAAATGTCAGGGTCTCGCTACTCATGGAAAAAAGCTAATTAATTCGATTTCGACGCTACGCAACCCGATTGATCTCTTCCCCATTTTCAAGAGCGCGCAGATTTTTCACAACTCCGTCGAAAAGCCTTTGCCGCGACTCCACTGAACTCCACGCAGTATGTGGAGTGATTAGGAGGTTCGGAAGATTCGCCGTTATGATGGGGTGATCTTTCCCGGGCGGCTCAACTGATATGACATCCAGGCCAGCTGCTGCAATCGCGCCGCTCTTTAGCGCTGCGACCAAATCAGCCTCATTCACCAACCCACCTCGACCAGTATTGATCAAAATCGCAGAGGATTTCATTTGGGAGAGCGTTACCTGGTTAATCAACTCCTTGTTTTCTCCGGTCAACGGACAATGAAGGGTAATCACATCACACTTGGCGAAAAAGTCATTTGCCGCCAGCCGAGTCACACCATCAGCACTTCCCGGACGCCCCAGGGCAACAATCTCCATCCCGAAAGCCCTGCCGATCGCGGCAACTGACCTTCCAATATCTCCATAACCGACGATGCCCAGGGTTTTACCCATCAACTCCGAGACCGGATAATCCAGACGGGTGAAGATGGGAGACTCCGCCCACTTTTCAGGGGAATTTCCATAACGATTCACATGCGTAACTAGGTTTAATAACATTGCAAAGACATGTTGAGCTACCCCCGGGGTGCTGTACCCACTGACATTAAAAACCTTGATTCCACGCTCTTTTGCCGCTGTCAGGTCCACATTATTTACTCCAGTTGCCGTGACCTGAATCACCTTCAAGTTCGGGGCAAAACCCATTTCAGAGGCACCGATAAATACCTTGTTGGTGAGGACAATTTGAGCGTCCGCAATTCTCGCCCCCACCTCACCGGTCGCAGTTTGCTTGAAATACACCACATCGCCGATCGCCTCGAGGCCAGAAAAATCAATATCACCAATATCTGAAGTATCGCGATCTAGAAAAACAATCTTAGGTCTCATCACAGTTTTGACATCACTTGAATCATTTCAACAGCAGCCTCAGCCGCTTCGCGCCCCCGATTTAACTCGTCTCCCAGAGTTCGCGCCTCAGCCTGCCCGGCGTTTTCCACCAGCAGAACCTCATGAATCACTGGAATACAATGATCAATGGCGATTTTATGAAGTGAATGGGTAATCGAGTCCGCAATCAAATCCGCGTGAGCCGTCGAACCTCTGATGATCACCCCCAAGGCAAGGATCACAGCAGGCGGATCATCACTCCGTCGGGCCAACTTTTCTACAACAACCGGAATCTCGTAGGCCCCCGGCACACGGAATACTTCCACCTGAGCTTTGGGACACACTTCTTTCAACTTTCTGGAAGCAGAATCCACCAAAGCATCGGTAAAAGTGGAATTATATCTTGAGGCAACAATCGCAATCCGACCGGGAAAGGAAATCGGTTCAACAGGTTTCGGGGCAGATTTGGACATATCACTCACGACTCAACAGGGTACTATCGCCAACTTAACAGAGTTAAATGGTGCAGTTGATCGCCTCAACCGGATTAGCGCCAACCTTGAGAAAATTAAGTGGACAGACTGGGATTTGAACCCAGGACCAATTGGTTAAAAGCCAACTGCTCTACCACTGAGCTACCTGTCCAGATGGTGAGGCGCGGAAGTTATCGTCATATCAAGAGAGCGCAAGCAGAAGTTTTTCAATTATCTCATTTTACTTCCCATGCATTTAAATGCATAAACCGCCTCATTCCGGTAAAATTTCTTCTTACAAATGCGAAAAATAGCGCAAATCGGCTCACGGATATGATGTTTCAACTGAATTCAGTCTTGCATAATAGCCTAAAATTGATATCTTGTATCTTATACAACTGAGATTGGTTTCCTTAAAGGATACCTACAAATCAAAAGTGGGCCTTTTGTCCCGCTTTTTTTTTGTCTCTATTTCAGGTGGTCAAAAATAAGAAAATGACAAACGAGCTACTATCTCTTTTCGAATATTATGAGGTTGAAAAAGGCATCAAACGCGATGTGATGGTCGACGCGCTTCAAACGGCCTTGCAATCGGCCTTGCGCAAAAAGATTGGTCCAGCTCGCGAATTAAGGATCGCGGTTGATGCTGACAAGGGGAACATCAAGGCCTATTCAACATTAGTCGTAGTCGACAGGGTAAATAACCCCTACGACGAGATCGACATTTTCACCGCTCGCCGCATCAATCCACAAATCAATGTGGACGAGGAGTTGGAGGTCGACATCACTCCGGCAGATTTGGGCCGGATCGCCGCTCAAACTGCGAAGCAGACGATGCTCCAAAAGCTCCGCCAGGCGGAAAAGGAGATGATCTATGACGAATTTAAAGACCGTGCCGGTGACATTGTCAATGGAACGGTCCGCCGCTTTGAAAGGGGCGATGTTTGGATTGATCTAGGCAAATTTGAAGGAATCATGCCGCAGCGTGAACGAGTGACAACGGAAGAGTACAATATTGGCGACCGTATCCGAGTCTATGTGGTTGCGGTGGAAAACGGGGCTCGTGGCCCCGAGATCATTCTCTCTCGCAGTCACCCAAACTTTGTCCGTCGCCTTTTTGAATCAGAGGTCAATGAAATCGCCGACCGAACCGTGGAAATTCGCGCCCTGGCCCGGGAACCCGGATTTAGAACAAAAGTTGCAGTTTACAGTGCTGACCCCAAAGTTGATCCGGTAGGAGCCTGTGTGGGCTTGAGAGGTGCCCGAGTTAAAAACATTGTCAATGAACTTAATAAGGAAAAAGTCGACATCATTCGTTACAGTGATGATTTAAAGGCTTTTGTGGAGGACGCTTTAAAACCTGCCATCATCAAGTCGATGACCATTGATCAAGATGCGAAGGTGGTCCGAGTTTCAGTCGATGAAGAAGAATTGTCGAAAGCAATCGGACGCCGAGGACAGAACGTCCGACTCACGACCCGATTGGTGGGATGGGATGTGCAAGTGCAGAAGGATGAATCCGCCCACGAAGCCTTCGAGAAAAAGATCACCCAGGCCGCGAAAACGATTGCGGCTGCCGGAATTGATCTCATCCAGGCAACCGAACTGGTTCGTGGCGGGGTTAATACGCTGCAAATGCTCGCCAACGACGTGGACGAGGTCGACATCGCCGATATTCTTGGAATTGATCAGACTGCTGCTAAAGCAATTTCAGATGCTGCCAAATCCGCAATCAATTAGCGATGGGAAACTGCAATCGAAACGAATTTAACAATCAATCAATATATGACAAGTCGTCTAATATAGGTTAAAAGACATCTCACCTAGTTTATGCCCATAAAGAAAGCCGAAAAGTCACCCGCAAAACCACAAAGTGCTCCTTCACTGGAGGATCAGAAGGCCAATGCACTTAATATTATCGACGAAGGTGATAAGAGGAAGGCAAAAAAGAAAGTGATTGTTGAGGAGGGATCTTTATATTCACACATGGGCAAAGTCCCCGCCAAACCGGTCGAGAAACCCGAACCCGTAGAGAGCGTCGAGAAGCGGGTTGAAGAGGTGGGAGGCGAAAAGGTAATCCACATCAAGGGACCTATTGTAGTTTCGGATCTGGCTGAATTGATGGGGCTGCGTCCGTTCAAGTTAATCAAGGAATTGATGACGATGGATGTTTTTGCGAATGCCGAACAAACCATCGAACCATCCTTCGCCGCCAAACTTTGTGAGCTTAACGGCTTTATCCTTGAACAGGAACGCCGCGAAAAAGGAGCAGGAGTTCACAAGGTGGAAGAGATTATTGTAGAGCCAGTCATTCCCGATCCAGAGGAGATAATTGATTTGCTCCACGAACGCCCACCTGTGGTTACTTTCATGGGTCACGTTGACCATGGCAAAACGTCACTTTTGGATTATTATCGGGGCTCGCGGATTGCCGCTGGAGAGGCCGGGGGAATCACTCAGGGGATGGGAGCTTATCAGGTTGAACGGAAGGGCAGAAAAGTTACCTTCATCGACACGCCGGGTCATGCAGCTTTTTCAGAGATGAGAGCTCGCGGTGCACATGTCACTGATATCGTTGTTCTTGTGGTCGCCGCTGACGATGGCTTGATGCCTACAACCCTTGAAGCGATCGATCACTGTCGGGCCGCCAATACCCCGATGATTGTGGCGATAAACAAAGTTGACCTTCCGCGGGCTGACCTTAACAAGGTAAAGGGACAACTCCAGGCCATCGATCTGGCACCTGAAGAGTATGGAGGCTCCACACTATGTGTCGAAGTCTCCGCAAAAGCAGGCACCGGTTTGGATGACCTCTTTGATACCATCATTCTCCAAGCGGAGATTATGGAACTAAAAGCCAATCCCAAAGGCCCATCTCGTGCGGTGGTTATTGAAGCCAGATCCGAAGCTGGAAAAGGACCAACCGCCAGTGTGATCGTTCAATCTGGCACCTTAAAACCTGGTGTTCCATTCATTTGTGGTTGTCACCATGGAAAAATCAAAGGTTTGGTGAATGATTACGGAAAACGAATCGAAAGCGCTGGACCAGGTGATCCCATTGAAGTTCTGGGTCTTTCCGGGATCCCAAATGTCGGAGATGAGTTGGTTGAGATGGAAAATGACCGCCATGCCAAGAAGCTAAGCGACGAAAGAATTGAGCAACTCCGCAACAAAAAGCTTCGACCAGAATCGAAATCCGCTCTCGAAACCCTACTGAATAATATTGAAGCAGGTCAGAAAACGGTTCTCAAGATCATTCTCAAAACCGATGTTCAAGGCTCACTTCAGGCCATCGAAAAATCTCTACGAGAAATCGAGTCAGAGAAAATTTCCCTTGAAATTATCAGACAGGTGGCAGGACCAATCACCGAAGCAGATGTGATTCTGGCAAGTGCTTCCGATGCCATTTTGATCGGTTTTAACACGAAGGTGGAAGGGAAGGCACAGGCCGTAGTCAAGCGTGAAGGCGTTCAGGTTAAGCTTTTCTCCATCATCTATGAGCTGATTGATCAAGTGAAAGATTCGATGCTTGGGATGCTGGTCCCCGAAACCAGGGAACGAATTATTGGCCACGCGAAAGTTTTGGAGATTTTCAAACTGAGTTCTGGCCGGGTCGGTGGCTGTCTGGTTACTGACGGAAAAGTGGTGCGCACCGCCAGAGCCCGTGTTCTCAGAGATAATATTCCGATTTATGATGGTGGTTTCACTACACTACGACGCTTTAAAGATGACGCCAAAGAGGTCAAGCACGGAGTGGAGTGCGGAATTAAACTTGGCAACTTCAACGATTACCAGAAAGACGACATTATCGAGTGTTATGAGTTAGAAAAACTCGCAGCGTCCCTCTAGTTAGATTTCCCTCCCCCTCTGTCAATATTTGACCAAAGGCGACGCTTTATCAGTGCGTTTTAGATAACAACACCCTTGAATTACAAAAATCCTAATGAGCCAAAGACTATCTAAGATCAACGAATTGTTGAAGCGCGAAATCGTTACCTGTGTGGAAAGGAATTTTGAATTCGAAAACCTGCTTGTTACTATTCATGGAGTTGAAACGTCTCCAAACCTTAAGGCAGCCAGGGTTTTCGTCGGAATCATTGGCGAAAAGGGCAAGGCGAAGAGCGCCCTGGCACAACTCAACCGCAAAAGCGGCTTCATCCAGAATGAAATGATGAAGCGGGTCACATTGCGGAACACTCCGGCATTAAAGTTCGTCAGCGACGAATCTGTTGAGAGAGGCGTCCATGTCATCAGCATTTTGGATGAATTGGGCGAAATTAATCTTGCTGAAGAATCAGAAAGTTAAGCTACTCTTTAAGTGCCTCGACCATCCCAGTAATTTGCTTTAGCATTTCATCCAAATTAGGGGGATTCTCATTGGTACTAGGACCTTGATTAACCACCCATGAAGATTCCCAGGTAGTCTCCATTTTGTCATAACCCAACCCCAATAGCCTTCTTTCCAGATCCGGCATATGCCCGGCTCCAAACAGAATGGCATCATTTCCGGCGACCTGTCCACGCCTTTCCTTAGTTGCCAAAATTTTGTCAATTGCGACCTTATTGCGTTTGGAAATTAGCACGGTCTCCTCGCCTTCCTCCAGTTCAATCATAAATAACTCAGCCTCACCCAAGATCGGTCCCAGAATTCGTTTGAGTTGATTGCTATCACCCAACATAACCGCTCCGAATAGATTGGAAACCAGCTGATTGGCCTCGACCTCGGTAGCAGGAAGTCCGGCAATTTTCCCTGACTGAGCCAACTGCAAGGCTCTGGTCAACAATCCGGAAATCAAGTTCTTGTCACCTTCGATGCCAGACACCTCTTCGGCTGTCAAATCCGCATGGATAAAATTGGGGGCATTGTAGTTGAGACCGTCCATCTGAAACTCCAAACCGAGCAACCTTTTTGCCATTTGCTGAAGCCCCTGAATCTGGGCCAAGTTGCCGTCTGGCGAACCTGCTTCTCGGGACATCTTAGCTTTCTCATCGGTATAAGGTCCGCCTGCCATTTCATAGAAAACCGCATCGTAATGAATCAAAGACTGTTGCAGCCGTTTAAAATAGTCGGTATCTCCAAGATGAACCACCGAAACGAGATCAATAACGTGGTTCCCGTTTTGGAAGCGAGAAGTAGCCGTTTCCAAAACATCAGGCTGCCCTGCCTCCTCTCCACTTCGGAAGCGAATATAATCGACTACCGGTGCAGCATCAGAATTAGGAACCTGCGCCCAAGCATCGGAAGTCAAAAAACACACGGTAACACCGACTAGAAAGAAATATTTTGATCCCATATGATTATTTTTTTCTAAAATCTAAAACAGCAACTTCGCCACCGGCATTTCGGCAATATATCCGCCCGTTGGCAATAACTGGAACGGTCCAGACCCTAGGCTTTACGACTATTTGTTTGAAAATGGGACGATACTCTTCTGAAGACAAGGGAGCGATCTGCAATTCGCCGTTCTCAGTCAGAACGATGAGTTTACCATCAGCGACGGCCACGGTCCCATGGCCTATCGTCGTATCCGACCATTTGGTGACACCCGTAATCATCTCCAAACATTTCAAAGAAGTCCCGTCTGTGCTCTCATTACCATCGACACCGTAGAGAAAACCATCGATCAAAACTGAGGCATTCATCTGGTTTTTCATTTCCCGGCTTTGCCAAAGACTAACCGGATCAGTACTACCATCCCACTTCAGACAATTTGCTCCCTTGCCATAGCCGCTGGAAATGAAAACGTGATCTCCCGAAATGATCGGATCAGCAGCATTTACCCCATAACGCGTCATCCACTTCACTTCCCAGAGTTTGGTCCCGGTTTCGGCCTCCACACAATTGTAAAACCGTTTGTTCGAGAAAATCATCAAAGCTTTCCCGTTTTTGTCGAAGAGATAAGGGGTTGAATATCCAGCCTCTTCGTTTTCGGATTTCCAAATCACATTTCCATCCGATTGATTTAAAGCGATTCCTGACTCTCCGGCCGTGATGTAAAGCCGATCATTCACCGCCAGTGGAGCTCCGCTAAATCCCCACATCGGCATCGAATAGCCGAAATCCTTTTGCAAGTGTTTCTGCCAGAGCACTTTTCCATCAGCCGCATTTAGGCAAAACAACTCCCCTTGCCTGGCCACGTGAAAAACGCGGTCACCCTGAACCGTAACCGAAGCAGTCGTCCCGCCCTGAAAGTACAAGTCTCCCTTGGGTTGAGGATAACGAAAAACCCAAAGTTCTTTACCTGTCGCCTCATCAAGGCAAAACAATTGATCGCTTTCCCCTCCGTCATGCCCCGTGAGATAGACTTTCCCATTGGCAATTGTCGCCGCTGAATACCCCAGCCCGACCTGAGCACGCCAAGCTACGGGAGCTTCGACAATGGCCGAATCCCATCCTGATTCGGTGGAGATTCCGTTCCGTTGGGGCCCCCGAAAAACCGGCCAGTCAGCGCCTGACGAAACTTGATTCAAGCAAATTAATGCCATGGACACCCAAAAAAGACCACTTAAACCTTTGCCACGAACTTTCATTTAAGTAAAAACGTCTCCAAAATCGATCAAGGCAACTTTTTTCCTCGCATTTTACAACTCTTTCGCGAACTTCGCAAAAGGATGGCATCGGAGCTCAAAATATTCACAGGCACAGCACACCACACCCTGGCACAAGAAATCGCGGACTACATCAAAGTCCCGCTTTCCGACGCGGTGGTGAAACAATTTCCGGACGGCGAAACCTTCGTGAAAATCAATGAAAACATAAGGGGACGAAATATTTTCATAGTTCAACCGACCTGCCCACCAACGAATCACAACATATTGGAACTTTTGATAATGGTGGATGCCGCTAAACGGGCCAGCGCCGAGAGCATAACAGCCGTGATCCCGTTCTTCGGCTACGCTCGCCAGGATCGTAAAGACCAACCCAGAGTGCCCATCACTGCGAAACTGGTCGCCAATCTGCTGACCGCAGCAGGTGTCTCCCGGGTCCTAACCATGGATCTTCACGCTGGGCAGATTCAGGGCTTTTTTGATATCCCGGTTGATCATCTTTATGCCAAACCGGTCTTGATTCGTCATCTTCAACACCAGAAATTAACCGACAATCTAGTTGTCGTATCTCCTGACGTCGGCGGAATGAAAATGGCTCATTCCTATTCCAAGGAGCTTCAGGTTCCTCTTGCCATCGTTGCGAAAAACCGCCTCAGTGCAACTGAAGTGGTTGCGATGGAGTTGATCGGAGAGGTCGATGGAAAAAATGTCCTGTTGGTTGATGATATTTCAGAAACCGCAGGAACCTTGGTTTCCGCAGCCAAATTACTCCGCGCCCAGGGAGCCAGAAAAATCTTCGCAGGAGTTTCCCACGCAGTCTTAAATGAACAGGGGCGCAAAAGAATCGAGGAATCCGAAATCGAGGCGGTCTTCACCACCAACAGCACCCCGTATGCCGTCGGAAAAAAAGTTACCGCAGTGAGTATTGCCCAGCTCCTGGGCGAAAGCATTCTTCGTATTCATAACAACGAATCAGTCACTTCACTTTTCGATGTTTAGTTCGAGCCATAACCATGATTCTGTTTTCCTCTAAAAATCGAAATTGACTATCTCCAGCTTCTGACCTAAATTCGGCGCCCTTCACGTTTGGATAATTTCCGAACTAATACATACGATCACAAAGAGATGGCAGAACAGGCAACATTATCAGCTGAAAAGCGCGAAGTTAACGGAACTTCCGCATCGAAGAAACTACGTCGTCAGGGCGTCGTTCCAGCCGTGGTTTACGGCTCCAAACAACGCCCTTACCCCATCCAAGTCAAAGAAAATGCCTTTGCTGAGGTTTTTCGGACCCATTCTAGCGCCAACTTTCTCCTAAATTTGGAAATCGCAGGAGCCACCGAAAAAACCAAACTGGCGTTTGTTCAAGAAATTCAAAGGAATCCACTCACGGGAGGATTTGTCCATATCGATTTTCGCGCCGTTCTAGAAGATGAAATCATTACGGCTATCGTGCCGGTCGTTTTGGAAGGAGATTGCACCGGAGTCAAAGCGGGTGGTCTTCTTGAACACCTACTACACAGTCTTGAGATTCATTGTAAACCGGGTGACCTTCCGGAAAAAATTGTCCACGATGTCAGTGAAGTCGGTCTCGCCGAAACGGTAAAGGTAAGCCATCTCAAACTTCCTAAAGGTGTGACCACCAAAATGGACGGAGAAGTTCTTGTGGCACTGGTTGCCAAATCCAGGGCTTCAGTTTCTGCTGCGGCTGCTGCACCCGCTGAAAAGGCGAAGCCGAAGCCTAAGAAATAGCTTCTCTAAACTTCATATATTCGAGATACCGGTTTTGATTCGTTTCGGGACCGGTTTTTTCGCGGTCCAGTATCGGGCTTGAGACTCATCTTTGATGATCGTGAAAAAAATGATTAAAGTTACGAAGGCATTCGTCCTCCCACCATGCTCGTAGCTAAACAGTCTTTACCATTTATACTCGGTTTTATTGCCGCCTCAGTTATTATTATAGCGAGTATTGCTGGCCTTAACCTACTGGTTTATGCATTCCAAAATGACAATTTGACCGAGGTCAAAACCACCACCTCTGCATCGGACTTGATCACCAAAGCTGACCGCTAAAAGTGTTGAAAAACGACTCCTGCAAAACCAATAAGCCGGTCCAACTGATTATCGGGAACCCCATCGAGTTCAATCACTTGGCCTGAATCCATTTTTAGATGAAGAAGACTCCCCCTCCCAAATCGGTTCACTTGCCGGGTAACCAACTCAATATTTTTAAATGAATAATCCTCAAACTCCGGCCCACCAATCAATGCCGGAGTTAAAATGCTGATTCGATGATTTGATAAAATCACGGATTTGGGCATTGCTTGTAAAATGGCAGATACTC
>JBGSJM010000037.1:0-2540 GCA_041742015.1 Verrucomicrobiales bacterium
TGAAGGAGAGGAGAGGGCTAATCTGTTGCACGGACTCTAAGGCCTAAGGGTAAGATCAGGTTACCTCTCCCTCCTCCAAACAAAGTTGTTTAACTTTCGTTTAATGTTCCAAAACCTCAACTTTTCAAAGTATAAGGGTAAAACTTCTAATCTAACAGGTTATGTCAACTCACCGCGTCTTTTTTAGATTGGTTCGCTTCGGCGGTTCTGCGAGTCTTTTGATTGGTGGAAAAAAATGAAAAACGGCAAAAACAGTGAGTAGCCAGCCTCCGAAGCCGAGAATAGGTTGGAATGAATCTTCGTGTGATTCCAAATCGGGATTCCAGACCTGGACACGGAGATCTGGAAGCCACGATGCCCACATCATTACAAAAGCCACAGAGCCAATAAGGAATGAGATCCACCAGTGATCAAGCCACCATGATCTCAGTCCGCGAATCAAGCGAATCGGAAGCCCAACGATCCCCACCATACCGATTGCAAGGGTCGTCAAAATGACGGCTAAAATTGGCTGGAAAACCAGCGACAAAATCCCATCGTAGACCGTCATCGCCATCGCGAGCATGTAATAACACACGCCCACGAGCAAAGCCCCGAAAAACTGGAATGCGGCAGTCATTTCTTTAGTCGAAAGTTAAGTGGTGGCACCGGCAAGATCAAGCTCCGATTCAACCAATCACATTAAGATTGAACTATTTTGCATTTTTGATGATGCAAAAAATGATGATTCAAGGAATAGTCAATCAACAACTTTGAACTAAAAAACTATCGACTATCAACCACAGGATTTCTGGACGCTCCCGTGGAGCCCCCGACAGATGGGAACCACGATCCCACTGGTCGTGCAGTTGTTCCTCGTCTCCGCGACCTGCGGCTGGATCGGGGTGTTGTTGATTGTCCGGAAACTGGCCCTGGTCGGGGATGCCATCAGCCACAGTGTGCTTCCCGGCATCGTCATTGTCGCGGTTCTCTTTGATACATTAACTGGCCCACTGGTGATGATTGGGGCGATGCTGGCCGGTTTTATCACCACCCTCTTGATTGAGTGGGTTCACAAATCCTCCCGGATCAAGCCAGATGCCGCCATCGGCATCATCTTCGTCTCCATGTTTGCCCTCGGCGTGGCGATGATCAGCCAGATCAAAGGCAATATCCATCTCGACGCTGACTGTGTTCTTTTTGGGGAAATTTCACGGGTCTTGTTACCGGGAAAAAACCTGATCCCTCCGCAGATTGCCCAGTCGTTTGTTGTCCTGGTGATCACCCTTGGGGTGACGGTACTTTTTTACAAGGAAATCGTGATCAGTTCCTTTGATCCGGCCCTGGCCACTGCCGTGGGGATTCGGGCGGGCTGGGTACATTACCTCACCATGGCCTGGCTGGCGGTGGTGGTGGTGAGCGCTTTTGAGAGCGTCGGCAGCGTCATCGTGGTGGCGATGTTGATCATCCCGGGAGCTTTTGCCCTGCTCCTCACCGAAAAACTCTGGAAAGCCCTCGTGATCTCACTCGGGCACGCTGCGATAAGCTCAGTACTGGGTTATCATGTAGCTCTTTTTATAGACACGAATGCCCCCGCCACGGTGGTGACGATTGGTTTGGGGCTGTTTTTTCTCGCCTGGTTTTTCAGCCCTCAGCAGGGATTGTTATCTGTCTGGATGGCGCAGGCAGATTTCGACAGCGAACCCACCCGCCCAGGTCGGCGCAGGTGGTTCATCAACAAGTAAAAAGGCTCCATTGCACCCTGTTTAATCGATCATTGTACCCTGTTTAATCCACTGGAAATAAACTGGAGCTGTGAAATACTCAATTTTTACGGAGGCAGTCTGCTTTGTGAAAAATAGCCAACCCATTATGAAAAAATACGCGCTACCAATCTATCTTCTACTTTTTGCGATATCCGCCATCGCTCTGGAGACGGTGCCATTTGTCGAGCAGTCAATTGTCGCAAAGCGCGACGGTAAGGGATTGCCCCAATACAGCCTCACCAGGCCGGATGCGACTCTGGCAGAGGCGGAAGCGATCCAGAAAGCGTATGTTC
This sequence comes from Verrucomicrobiales bacterium, assembly GCA_041742015.1. GTDB lineage: Bacteria > Verrucomicrobiota > Verrucomicrobiia > Verrucomicrobiales > DEV007 > Arctic95D-9. The sequence goes on from JBGSJM010000037.1 coordinate 2,039, forward strand.
AAAAGCTGTTTGCCGTTGACAGCCTGGCTGGTTTCAAAGGGGCGGTGGTCGGGAAGGGCGGTCAGGACAGTTTCCAAATTGATGGCCCTCTCAGCGCGGTGCTTTTTCGAAGCGGCTGGCACTCCGCCAACCAACGCCCGGCCATACCGATCCGCGCGGGGGCCAATCCGGGGATCGAGACGGAATTGGGGATCATCCTCGCTCAACCCATCAGTCAGGAGTTAAAGAGCATCGATGAATTGAAGGAAAAGGTAAAAGCCATCGTGCCGGTGATTGAGCTGCCAGCGGGCCTTCACGACTGGCCGCAAAAGCCCAAAGCGGTGGATCTAGTCGCGTCGAATGTTGATTCGGATCACTACATCGTGGGGGAGGAGTGCACCGATCTGACGATCGATCTTGATTCGCTTCCCATCCAGTTGTTTGCCGGTGAAAAAATCATTAATGAAACGACCGGCGGAGATGCCCACCGCGGGCAGTGGTGGAATTTTCTCTACCAGGTCAA
>JBGSJM010000038.1:0-3929 GCA_041742015.1 Verrucomicrobiales bacterium
GAATCGCAGCTCTGCGATCGTCACCTACCTCGCCGATCCCGATTCCGGGGCGACCAAGGATATTTTCAGCTTTGCGGCTCGTTACCCCGGCGGAAAGTATTCATCCACCGCTCGTTGTGAAATCCAGATCACCGATGCCCAAGCGATGATCGAGATTTCTTCATCTGCTGATTTCGGTAAGGTTCTCATTGGTAAAAAAGTGGAAAAGGAGATCGTTATCACCAATCGGGGTAATGCTCCCTACAACACCAAATTAAATTTGTTCTCTCCCTGGGCAGTGGTTCAACCCAAAGATGGCAACCTCTACATCGGTCCGGGTCAGCAGGTGAAAGTCATGGTTGGTTTTAATCCCACAATCCCCGGACCAGCCAACTATCAACTCATCCTCAACCGCCGGGACAATGGAACCTGCAATTTTTCCGGCGAAGCTATCATTCCTTTTTCCATCACCAATGAAGAATGGCTGCTAAAACTAAACCCTGACAACGGTTGTCGAGAGGGGGATGTGCTCGTGACCAGTCACTTGGATCGGCCGGTGGAAGTTTATTTGAAAGCCAGCCCCCGGCTCAAGGTCCGGGGAGGGGATACCGCCGTGCTCATCCCCAATCGGGACACCCGGATCCCGGTTTATCTGGAGGCCGAGGACGTAATGGCTTTTGACGGTGGGCTGGAAATCAAAGTCAAAGAGGGTTACAAGGCGGTAACCGGAGTCATCTCTCCCACCCTGCCATCGAAAATAGTGATTGAAGTGCCCGGCCAGCTTGGATTTGATGTGATTAATTTTGGCAACGTTACCGCTGGTCGCAGCACCGAAAGAGGAATGATTCTCACCAACAAGGGCGGCGAGTTGATGCCGCTGGATGTTTCGGTTTCCGAACCCTTCCGGATCCTGACCAAGACTGACCGTCAACTCGTCCCGCTTGATACCATGCCTTTGACAGTTGGGTTTTATCCCCATAAATCCGACCGGGGTGCAGCGGATCAATATTTGACCTTACGAACCAACCACGAAGAATTTAAGATTCGACTGGTCGGCAACGCCCTCCGCCCACCCGGTGCTCCCAGGGAGGTTCCCCAGATCGGCTCAACGGCCAAACCCGAACCGGACAGCCCCAATCCACCTCCAGAAAGTGATCCCGTCCCGGAGATTGGCAATACCGCAGCCAAACCCCCGGTTGCATCGCCGGATCGAATCAAAGCAAATCCGCCTGCGCTGAGCGAAAATTATGTGCCTCCAAAGTCTGTCAAAGATCTCGATTTGACCATGTCGCCCCTCGGCATCCCGACTTTGGGAATCGTCGCCCGGGATCGTTCCCCGGATTTGAAGGCAGCCACGGATTTTCAGTTGCTTAAGGCCAAGTCCCGACTTCTGGAGTTTGGCTGGACCGCCCCCAAAGACTCGGAGATTGATAAATTTGAGTTGGAAATGCGCGGGCAGCGGACCAATCCCATCACTGGGAATCTCGAAAGTGTCTGGGCACCTTATCCCAATGTCACCTACGAAAGAGTTGGGCGCCTCGTTAAAGCACGGGTCAAGGACTTGGATCCTTTTAGTTTCTACGAGTTCCGGATCTTTACCATCGATCTCAATGGGCGCAGTTCTGAACCGTCGGTCGCGTTTGGTTCGAAAACTTCCCGGACGATGGATTGGACCTACATCTACGCCACCCTGGCCCTCGTCTTTATCGGATTTATCATCTGGGGGATCGTGAAAATCATCCGTGATCGCAAGGGCGAAGTGTACGAGTCCGAGTACGTCAAACAAACCAGTCGACGGTAGCTTAAGTAACTTCCCGCAAAATCCAAGTGCTCACTCACCACCCGTGTGCGGTCGGCGACCATACAGGGTGCAATCGACCACCATACAGGGATATACTCATACAGCCCGGCAGCAAAATCAGCGCGGTCAAATAACTCCGAGCCAGGAATAACCGGACTTCGTTGTCGATAGACTTTAATTCAGAACCCCAAATAAAAATGAATTGATTGATTGAAAAACGCTTTTGCAAGCCCTTTTGTTTGAGCCGTCGGTCGAGGAGGGATTGAGGGGGGCAGCGAAGGTTCACCGCAGAGGACGCGGAGAACCGCAGAGGATTTATTTTTTCGCCCACCCCCTTCCTTAAAGTGGAAAAGGGGTGGCAGCAAAATGCCCTGGCTAACGTGCCAGTTCCATGGACTCAATCTCTTTGCTTCCGTTTCCGTTGGTGGAATATCGCGTCAGCGCCTCACGAGGTGTCGCAGTTTCTCCATGTGCAATCACAGAAATCGATTTGGCAGGCAGAACGACTTCCTCATTCACACCGACTACAGATTTGGAATGGGTCCCCCGGCGTTTATCCGATACATTGGCTTGATCGTAGGCTGCCGCAAAATCGGGGTGGCTGCGCCGCAGCGTCTCCATGTGGCGGTTGAGGCGTTTGGTCAGGATTCGGGTCGAGTTGGCGATGGCTAGCTCGATTCCAGCAGTCGTGACCGCACGGGTGTCGATCGCTTTGGCTGGGGTTTCCAACACCAGTTGAAACGCATCTATCTTTTCTGCCAAATCATCGATCATTTCCGTAGTCAGCTTGTACTCTGCTTCCATGGCCGACTGGTGTTCGCGGGCCAGAGAAAGCACCCGGTGCGCGATTACCACACCATCCGCCGCCCTGCGATAGAGAACAGCAGTGCGCGGGAAGGTTACGTCCGCTTCCAGCTCCACATTCCCTTCTGCTTCCGCATAAGCCGCAATTTTGGAACTCACCTCCATCACCGCATCGGTCATCGTAATTCGCGAAGCTCCCTTGGCCACTGTCTTGCCCTGGCTACCAATCACCTGGCGCTGGGCCAGGGTTTGCAATTCCACCAGGGAATCATCAAACAACTTCACAGCTTTGGTAAATGCCGGGATCGTTGCGACGATGGTTTTGTTTTCGCTGAGCACCTGATTAACCAGGGCAAAGCGCTGACGTTTTTGAATTTGATTAATATTCATATAAAAATGATGTTGCCATAGATAAATAATATGTAAAGCAATAATTTCAACATAAATTAACAATTTTCATAAATAAATCACCCTTGGTTTAATAATGCCCTATTTCCTTCATTTTTGTGCGGATTTCAGCACTGGTTTGGCGACCAAATCGATCCAATTGGGCAAATATTTACCGGCAGCCTGAATTTTTTCGAAGGTGACGTTGCTGTTTTGATTGGCTAGGCTCTGCCAGACTAGGCGGCTTTGTTCGGGATTAAATTCACCCCAGACAACTTGAATGGGAGGACATTGACTGATGGTATCGAAAAGCTCTTTGGTGGGTTGTTCGGGATTCAGGAGCAGCCATCTTCCCGCCTTTTTTGCCTTTTCCAGCGTTGGCCCTACGAGCATTTCGGTTGCTTTGCCGGAAATCACGAGACAGTCTGTGTTCCCCGGCGTTAGCTCCCCTTTTTTCCACCCCAAAGCGAATGATCGTTCTTGCGTGGGATCTTTGGTTAAAGTTCTGATTTTTTGCCCGTAGCTTTGACCTAAAACTTTCATGTCAGGTTCCAGGAGCCACACGGTTTCTTCGGATTGAATCTCCTGGTTGCTGAGAACAACCCAGCCTTCCCGTAGATTGATCGCAGGGTTGGTGCGGTGTAGTGTCCCTAAAACCAATAGAAGAGCACAGATCGTGGCGGTGCCGCCGAAAGGAATTAGCCAGGAGCGCTTCCCAGGCCAATCCCTGCCCCGGCATCGTTCGATCAAAACCAGCAACAACAACACTCCCGGTATGACCCATAAGAACCATCGGTTCGCCATGGTAGTGAACATCGCGGCCGTTCCAAAAGCCACCCAGGTGGCCAGGGCTACAGAGTACCATCGCCGCCTTGAGGACGGCAGGCATAAAAACAGAGCGGTGAGCCAGCCGAAAACATAACCCGCTCGTCCCAGCCAGCTCATTTCGGCAAGCCAC
>JBGSJM010000039.1:0-9608 GCA_041742015.1 Verrucomicrobiales bacterium
GGCATATCCGCAGCGACAGCCTTAATCACCCAATCCCGGAAATGCCAGGCGTTGGGCCGGTTATTGTCTTTTTCATACCCGTCGGAATCGGCGTATCGCGCTTTGTCCAACCAGTGCCGCCCCCACCGCTCCCCGAAATAAGGCGAGGCCAGCAAATCATCAACCAGGCGGTCATAAGCATCTGACCGGGTATCACTGACAAAACGATTTACTGCTTCCGGCGTTGGTGGCAGGCCGATTAAATCATAATAAAGTCTCTTAATCAGGGTGAAGCGATCAGCCTCCGGTGATGGGGTGATGTTTTCCTTTTCCAAACGGCTCAGGACAAACTGATCAATCAGGTTTCTGTCCCATTTTTGATTTTTCACCTGGCTTGGCAGCGCGGACTTGAGCGGCTGATAAGCCCAGTGCTTCGGAAAGGGAGCCCCGCTGTCAGCCCATTCATTGATCAGCGCCACCTCTTCAGGCGAAAGGGGTGGCCCCTTTGGCGGCATCCTTTTTTCCGGATCTTGACTGGTGATTCGATGAAACAGCTCATCTCCTTCCAAAACCTTGAGGGTACTGGCCCGCTCATCTAGGCGAAGTTCACCTTTCTGTTTGTCGGGACCATGACATTTTAAACATTTTTCCGCGAAAAGCGGCTGAATATGCGAGGAATAGTCCACTTTCTCAGCCCCAAGACTGAGAGAAGAGCCCACCCCGATCAGGACAGCGAAAATGGGGTAAATGCGAATCATGGTTCAAACGTAGAGTAACCATATGAAGTGAGGTAATCGCAACGACGCATTCGTGCTACGCACTTGATTTAAAAACTAAAATATTTAATGAAGTCTAATCTTGCGCCGGGAAATAATTCGCCTAGTCTTCGCGCCATGGACTCAACCTTTAATCCCGGAACTGACTCACGGTCTGGAAGTGAAAGAATGGCCGAAAAACAAAAACGACGCGAAGCCGTTAGAAAATGGAAATCCGTAGTTGCGAATTTCCAGACCCCGGTTCGATGGAAGGCTAACTGGCAGGTCTTCAACACAATCGGTGGGTATGTCGCGCTTTGGCTTTTGATGAGCTGGACTCTGACGGTTTCCTGGTGGCTGACCGTGTCCCTGGCAATTCTCGCGGGGGGATTTTTGGTCCGCGCCTTTATCATTTTTCATGATTGCGGCCACGGTTCTTTTTACAAATCCCGCAAAGCCAATAACTTCTGGGGCTACATAACGGGCGTGCTAACCTTTACCCCCTACCAGCTATGGACTTGGGAACATTCCATCCATCATCAGCACTCAGGAGATCTGGAACACCGGGGTATCGGAGATGTTTGGACCTTGACAGTAAAGGAATATGAAGACTCGCCACGATGGAGAAAGTTCTACTACCGCTTATTGCGATCTCCGGTGGTCATGTTCTTTCTCGTTCCGATTTTTTTGTTCGTATTCCTGCAGCGGTTTACCAACCCCAAAGCCTGTTCTAGTAAACGAATTTCGGTATGGTGCACCAACCTCGGACTAATCGCCATGTCCTGGGGATTGATCGAAATTTTTGGTTTTATTCCATGGTTGATCATTCAATCCACCAGCATCACCGTGGCCGCCTGCAGTGGGGTCTGGCTGTTCTATGTTCAACACCAGTTTGAGGATACCTACTGGGCTTGTGGTGATGATTGGGATTACACTGCGGCAGCCCTTCAAGGCAGTTCATTCTACAAACTTCCAAAAATTCTCCAGTGGTTTTCAGGAAATATTGGATTTCACCATATCCATCATTTGAGCCCTAAAATACCCAATTACCATTTGGAAAAGTGTCACTATTCAGATTCCATGTTTGCCAACGTCCCGACCCTAAGCCTGCGGGAAAGCCTTAAATCCATATCCTGTCACCTTTGGGATGAGGAGAGCAAAAAGCTCATCAGCTTCCGAAAGTTAAAACGGATGAACGAGAGTGTAGCCCCGGACATTCCGGCTAACGAGGCTCCAGAAACCTGGCCGGAAATTATTGCTGAGTGAGATATGGCTCTTTGCGGGTGCGGATCACGACGGAGAATTTCCCCTCGTTCTGACCGATACCCAAAAAGATCTCGCCTTTTTTGGATTTCCAGATTCCGGTGCTCAAGGAAACACCTTCTGTAACCACCGATTTTGCCGGGTAGACTCCATCCAAGGCAGGTTTTCCGTTTTCCGCTTCTAATCTTTTTTGAATTGAGGTACATGCCTCTTTCAGAGCAGTATCATACTCCTCAGCGGTAAATCCCTGGCTTTGCAGACTGACTTCCGTCAATCCATCGGAAACTTCATCAAAGGCAAAAAAGAGCCCATAGCGAACTTCGTCCAGTTCAATGTAATACATGTCATTCAGCCCCGTTCTGCCCCGCAAGATTTCATTGACTCCACCTTGAAGGCCTTTGTGCTTGTTTAACCTCTGATAAACTTGATCCGAAACCTCCCCAAAAACAAAATCTTCCACCACCATCACCGTTCCCGGCAGAACTGGACCTTTTTCCGTCCCCGTAGGCTTGGGTGCGTTCAAGGATTTAATGAATTCCTGGTCAGTAGGACTTAACTTTGAGATCTCAAAGTTAACCACTCGACCATTTGACATTTTTAATGATACCATATCCCCCTGAGAACCTTTAAATTCTCCTACTATTTTTTTGGACGGATCAGCCGCGCTGGTCCATTCACGCATTTCCGCGTAGAGCGAAGAAGTAAAAAGGAGCGCAATCGCTAGACCTGGGTGATTTTTCATCTCGGCGTATACAAACAGATTCTAAAGAAAAATTAGCAGGTTTCCAATAGATGGCTACCCGAATTTGCTCGTATCATTATAAGCACTCCGGAAAATCCAATCAATAACGCTAATAAGCCCAACATGGCATATCAATGATCAGGGGACAATGGCACGTCGCCATAAAAAATTTCCTTTGAGAATGGCCTAATTTTAACGGATGACTTCCGTCTCCGAAAGGTCCAGGCTTGCTGTTTGTAACAAAATTGATTTGATGATCCAACCTGTTATCAGAGAAGAAACTCGTTTGCAGGGAATCGGTGTATCTCCCGGGATCAGCTGCGGACAGGCTGACTTTTTGAGAAAGACTCTTCAGGAGCCTGAGAATAACAAAATCACGCTAGCCGAAATCGAATCCGAAAAAACTCGCCTGACCCAGGCTTTGGGAGCCACCCGCGTTCAGATTAGCAATCTTCAGAAAGAAATCCAGGAGTCTGCGGGGGCGGAGCACGCGAGTATTTTCGACGCACACCTCCTGATTCTAGAGGACAGCACCGTTCTTGATGAGATTATTCGCAAAATGGAAGTTGATCTTTGTTCGGTCGAAACTGCCTATTTTCAAGTTATTACCCGATACGCCGAGTCACTAAGAAAAATATCCGACCCATATCTTCGAGAACGGGCTTTAGACATCGAAGATGTGTGCCAGCGAGTTCTCAAAAACCTCCGCTGGCCGGATGGCAAATGGCTGAGCCCCAAAATAAACGAAAACGCCAGCATAGTTTTGGCTCATGACCTGACGCCTTCTGATACGATCGAATTTGACCGTGAAAAAGTGAAGGGATTTGCCACAGAAGCTGGCAGCGCCAGTTCCCACACAGCGATTATGGCTCATTCTCTGAACATACCAGCCGTGGTGGCTCTGCACGATTTCAAGGGCTTCTGCCAATCCGGAGATACCGTTCTGGTTGATGGTTACAGCGGTTTGCTAATCATCAACCCGACCACTGAAACCCTTGCCTGCTACGGGCCATTGATTGAAAGAGAGAGTCTACTTGCTCAAAATCTAACCTCTCTCAAAAATGCCGAAACCCTGACGGCTGATGGCAGGAAAATCATCCTATCTGCGAATATCGAATTTGTCGACGAATTGGAAATGGTTGCAGCCCAGGGAGCAGAAGGAGTTGGCCTTTACCGGACAGAATTCTTTTACCTCAAGGATAAGTCGTTTCAAACAGAGGACAATCAGTCCGAAAACTACTCGACTGTTGCGAGGGCATGCGCTCCCCATGGGGTGATTATTCGGACTCTTGATTTAGGCGGTGACAAACTACTTCCCGAACTGTTCGACGAGCCCGAACCCAACCCTTTCCTCGGTTGGCGGGGGATCAGAGTCAGCTTGGACAGACCCGAAGAGTTCAAAGTCCAACTTCGGGCGATCCTTCGCGCCAGCTCGTCCGGATTGGTTCGGGTTATGTATCCATTTATTTCCAAACTCGGCGAGGTTTTACAGGCCAACCGCTTGCTCGAAGAAGCCAAAAGCGAACTGCGAAAAAGAGGCGTTCCTTTTGATGAAAAGATCGAAAGAGGCAGCATGATCGAAATACCAAGCGCAGTGATGGTTGCCCAACATATCGCCAAAGAAGTGGAGTTTTTCTCAATCGGTACCAATGATCTAGTCCAATATATGACAGCTGTAGACCGGGTGAATGACAGAGTCGCCAACCTGTACCGACCAGCCCATCCCGCTGTAATCGAAATGATTCGACTGACGGTCGAAGCAGCTCATACAAACGGGATCTGGTGTGGAATATGTGGCGAAGCTGCCAGCGATCTGACCCTTACTCCAATTTGGGTCGGATTGGGAATCGATGAATTATCTGTTGGTCCCGCGCAGGTTCTGCGACTCCGGAAAGCGATCTCCTGCCTAAGGACCGAAGACTGCGGAGCGTTGGTAAAGGCAATTAGATCAAAGGGCCAAGCTCGGCATGTCCTGGAGATTTCAAACGAAATGGCTAGTCAGTGTTATCCGGAGCTATTACAATCGGCCAAAAAATTTTGAACTTTTCGATTGCATGCCACTGAATATTACCTAAGTAGTCAATTGCAGTTTATTATAAGGGAATGTTAATCAATTTTCAGGTTAATCGCTTTTTGTCGCTAAAAAGAGATTTCGGAGTTGTACAAAGGCGAGGAAAAGCTCCCATGGTGTTTTTCGCGCTTAGTTTACTTTTGAGCGTCATGAGGTGCCCTGCGCCTGATTTCAAGGTTCCTAATTTTGCTCCTTTCCTGAAGGGCAAGAACAATGACATCTTGCAGGAGGTGGGAAGAGCCCCGACCGGTCCAGGCGGACTGTGTCAGCTGCCAAATGGTGATTACGTTATTTCGTGCCACCAATTTTTCGGACATCAGTATCGGGTAATGCGCAACAATCAACAAAACTGGACGCCTTTCCCGAATCTGGAGATGAATATGCCTGGAAGTGGTGCTCCAATTGAGTTGGATGCCGTTTTGGGAATCATTAACGATGGTTACATCGTATGGATGCTTGACAACGGTCTGCGTGGTGGGCACCAGCCCAAATTGATAGCGTGGGATGCCAAAGCCAACGAGCTACATCGTATCATCATGCTCAACCCATCGGTTGCAAAAACATCGATTCTTAAAAATTTGGTTTTAGATCCAAACCATCCTTTTGTTTATATTTCCGATCCTGCGGATGGAGTGGAATCAGCCATCATCGTGGTAGATCTTCAGACTGGGCTATCCCGGAGGGTCTTGCATGGACACGTATCAGTGCGAAATGATCCAAGTGTTAGCATCATTCTGGACGGGAAACCTGTCGAAGCCCGCCGAGCGGACGGAAAAATTGCAACACCCCTGTCAGGAGTAAGCCCATTCGCACTGGACCGCAAAGGCCAGTGGCTTTACTTCGGCCCAAGAGATAGCACCACTCTTTATCGCATCGAGACCGAACTTTTGCGGCGTGCTGATTTAGCCCCAACTACACTGAACGCTAATGTAAAAGGTTTCTCGCCAAAGCCGATTTGTGACAGCATTGTGATTGATTCCAAGGATCGAATCTACTTCTCAGATATTAACAATAGCGCCGTAACCTTTGTTTCGCCAGACGACAACTACTTGACCATCCAACCTCTGGTGGCAGATCCCCGAATGGTGTGGCCAGGTGGACTCTTGTTCGGCAACGACGGACAGATCCACTTTTTCTGCAGCCAGTTAAACCGGGCTCCAATTTTTAACGGCGGCAAAAATCAGACTTCTTCACCTTATTATTTGTTCAAAATCAAACCACTTCCAACGAAACTGTTTAAGAATTTCCCTGAATTCCCAACCCTTCCCCAGCCACTTAAGATTCAGTAAATGGCGACTGTGCTAGACATCCTCCAAAAAGGGACAGTTTACCTCGAGAAGTATGGAGTTGAAGATGCCAGACTTAACATGCAGTATCTCATTGCCCATACTCTGAAATGCAACCGAATGCAGGTTTACGTGGACTTTGATCGCGAACTTTCCGAACCTCAGATATTGTTGCTCCGAACGTTAACCAAAAGACGCGGAAACGGAGAGCCACTCCAGCACCTGCTTGGGACGTCCCAATTTTGCGGCTTGGAATTCAAAATTGATGATCGAGCCTTGATTCCACGTCACGAGACCGAGGAACTTACTGACCGGTGTGCAAAACTCGACCTGCCAGAAAGACCAGAGATTCTCGACCTAGGTTGCGGGAGTGGTGTGATTGGGTTATCACTGGCCCATCATCTAAAGAAGTATCAACCCAGGATTGTGTTGGCAGACATCTCTGAATCAGCATTGTCACTGGCAGAGGAAAACAGGGCGACACTTTTGCCAGAAGCCGTTGTGACGTTGATCCAAAGTGATTTGTTTTCAAGCGTGAATGGCCCGTTTGACCTCATCGTTGCAAATTTACCCTACATTCCAAACAGCTCGGAAACAACTTTAAGCAGGGAGGTTCGGCGGGACCCGGCAATCGCATTATTTGGGGGAGAGGTCGGAACGGAGATCATAGAACGGTTTTTCAGAGACGTTAATCATTACCTAAAACCCGGTGGAATTATTGCGCTCGAATACGGATTTGATCAAGAGCCCACAGTGCGGGCATTTGCCGAAGCGGCAGCATTTACTGCGATTGAAATGCTTAAGGATCTAAGCGGTATATGCCGTTTTCTTTTCGCTGTAAAAAGTGACAAAGTCAGCTAGCGTCGACTGCAATAATTTATGGAAAATCTTAGAGTATTCGGAGGCGAGCCCCTCAATGGTAAAGTAGTTCCCGCAGGAAACAAAAACGCTGCGTTGCCCATTCTTTGCGCCAGCTTGATGACCTCCGATGAAGTGACCCTTCATAACCTTCCAGACATCACAGATGTGAGGAGGTTTTTAAAAATGTTTATCGATTTGGGGAGTGAAGTTTCTTACAACAAGGAAACACAGGTAGGGGTTTTCCGGCACAAACACCTCTCAAAGGTATCGCCAGAGCAGATTCCTGCGCAGATGCGATCATCCATTCTCCTATTTTCATCCCTCACAGCCCGGGTCGGTGAGGCAAAGTTTCACTCTAACACCAAGGGTTGTGCTCTCGGCTTGCGGGAGGTGGACCCTCATATTTATGCACTAAGGAGCCTCGGGTTCGGGGTGCAAATAGATCCCTATGGTTTCACTTTTAAACGACCTGATCGTCGGTCTTCGGAAGACATTATTTATTGGCTCGACTATGCCTCTGTAACGGCAACAGAAAATTTCATCATGGGAGCGGTGATCGGAAAAGGCAAGGCAACCCTTAACAATGCCGCCTGTGAACCCCACGTCCAAGATCTTTGCCATTTTTTAATGGAAATGGGTGCCAATATTCAGGGTATCGGAACTAACCGCGTCATAATACAAGGCGTTGACGCTCTAGGTGGATGCGAGCACCGCATCATCGACGATCACCATGAAATTGCCTCATTTCTGGCTATCGGTGCGATGACTGCTGGCAGGATCGAAGTGGAACATACCATTGACGAACACATGGGATTGATTTATAGACAGTTCCAACGGATGGGCATTGAAATTCAGCACGACAAGCATGGGGCCTCGGTTCACGGCAAGGAGTTTTACGATATCGAACCTTCAATTACACCGAATGCGTATCCCAAAATTGAGGCTGCTCCATGGCCCTATTTGCCCGCTGACCTACTTCCTCCCTTTATTGCTCTGGGCGTGGCCTGTCGAGGCGACTTGCTATTTTGGAACAAAATCTATGAGGGAGCCCTTCACTGGATTCCGGAACTGACCAAGTTTGGTGCATTTGCACATGTAACAGATCCTCATTCTGTGATCATTAAGGGCGGCCTTGCCCTCCGCCCTGCCACTTCAATTGAATGCCCCTACATTATCCGTGCTTGTATAGCACTGCTCATGGTGGCGCTTCGTGTTGAAGGGGAATCAATTCTTCACAATGCATCTCCTATCTTAAGGGCGCACCCGAATTTTGCCGAGAAATTAAGATCCCTTGGCTGCAACATCACCTGGGAAGAATAGAAAATAACTGTACCTGGGGGACGCCAAATACCTTTTTATTTTAAAAAAGAAAAGGTCTAAACGCCCTCGATCTCTCCCAGTAGCTCGTTTAGGGCTTCAGCTATTTTGATTTGTTCAGCAATAAGATAATTGATCTCCTCGTTCAACTCATCCAGCCGACACTGTGCTGCGTTGTGGATTTCCAAGATTTCAGGGATGTAATTCATTAGTTGTAAGAAGCATTAGAATTTGTGTTTCTATTTCGTTGATGAACGAACCTACGGCCTATATTTGAACTGATTTCCCATTTTGACAAGCAAATATTCAATATTAATTGACTATTTAGTGCTCTAGCTAAAAGTATAATACGCACCATCTGTTCAAATTTTCTTAGATAGTAATCTTTTTCCTCGCTTTTGAGCACAAAATTTGCTTAAATTCTGTTGACAAAAATGGCATTGGAAACCCGACAAATACAATGGTGGCACCGGGAAGGAAACAAAGTCATCTGTGATCTTTGCCCCCGGAACTGCCGATTGCAGGAAGGTCAACAAGGCTTTTGTTTTGTTCGAGCAAATATCAATGGAAGGATGGCCCTAACCACCTATGGCAGGAGCACGGGTTTTTGCATTGATCCCATCGAAAAGAAGCCGTTGAATCATTTTCTCCCAGGCACTCCGGTACTTTCTTTTGGAACTGCCGGTTGCAATTTGGGATGCAAATTTTGCCAAAACTGGAGTATCTCCAAGTCGCAATCAATTAACATTCTTAGCCAGGAGGCCGGGCTATCCGCGATTGTACAAGCTGCTCTCGATCACGGTTGCCGCAGTATCGCATTCACTTACAACGACCCGGTCATTTGGGCGGAATACGCAATTGATGTGGCACGGGAAGCCAGACATGCCGGACTAAAAACTGTGGCCGTCACCGCTGGCTACATCAATCCCAACGCAAGGGCTGATTTTTTCGAACACATTGATGCCGCCAACATCGATCTTAAAGCCTTCTCCGACCTATTCTACCGCAGGGTCACGTTTTCGAGGCTCGCTCCGATTTTGGACACCTTAAAATGGCTGAAAACAGAAAGCCGAACCTGGTTTGAAATAACCACGCTTTTAATTCCCGGCCAAAACGATTCTGTCGAGGAAATTGATCAAATGATGGATTGGGTCATGACCAATCTTGGAGATACAGTTCCCCTTCATTTTACAGCGTTTCATCCCGACTTTAAAATGGTAGATATCCCACCCACCCAACACGATACCCTGATTCGAGCCCGTAACCAGGCTATCAACCACGGTGCGCAATTCGTTTATGTTGGAAATGTGCTGGATAAAGCACGCCAAAGCACC
>JBGSJM010000040.1:0-6633 GCA_041742015.1 Verrucomicrobiales bacterium
ATTTCAGAACTCAGTGATTCGCCCCAAACCTTTCATTTTTGTGCCCAATTTCATTAGGCCAATAAATTGCCGGGAAAAGAGCTGGAGGCATGTGGGGTAGGTCTCCGACCTGCCAGTTCTGGGAGTCTCTGACTCCCAGAACAACCCAGGCTGCCCAAACTGAAGCGAAGACCTGCCTCCAGAGGAGGCCGCAACCGTCAGGTCAGAGACCTGACCCACAACCCTGCGAATCCAATCATAGCATTAGCTCCTTCTCCAGTCATGGTGCGTCCTTCTTTTCATTCAGATGTTGACACAAAAAAGAATTCCAACGGGCTCCCCAAGGCATGCAAGGCTGGCAACGTCCGCGAAGAACGCGGCATATTGCGCCTTACGGCAAAGACGGAGCGAGCGCTTACGCGGCACAGCATTCGCCCATCGCTCCATCCAGGAATCAATTTTATCCGAAAAAAAACGAAACTACTCTCCGGTGTGAGTTAATTTCGAGACATGACAATCGAGATCTCTACTCCGGCGCTTCTGTTTCCTGCTGTGAGCCTGCTCTTTTTATCCTACACCAATCGATTTCTGCATCTTTCTGCTTTGGTGCGGAATTTGCATCAGGACTGGCTTGCCAAGAGAGATGAAGTGCTCCGTTCGCAGATTGAAAATTTGCGTCGGCGGCTTCGTTTGATTCGCTGGATGCAACTCCTGGGAGCGACTAGCTTGTTTTTGTGTGTGATTTCGATGGTTGCGGTGATGTTTGATCAAGAATCCACGGGAATCATCGCGTTTATGAGTGCGTTGATCCTGATGGGAGCTTCACTCTTTATCTTGATTATGGAGATTTGGTACTCAGGCGGAGCCCTGCAAATCCTTTTGGATCAGGTCGAAGAGAGTCCTTCGGAAAATAATAGTAAGTAGGTCAATTCTTTCTCCCCTTTCCGTCGTTTGGGAAAGATTTTTCTTGAAACACGACGGGAAGGCCGTGAATTCCTTTCGGACCACGCGCCTTCCCGGCGCGATGAAGAAGCAATTTCCTTTCAGTTTCAGTCCTTCTATGCGATCTTTTTTTCACGACCTCGCCAAATCATGAAACAAGTCATCACACTGCTCTTCGCACTCATCCTCACCGCACAGCTTCACGCCAAGCCGCTGAAAGTCTTTATCCTTGCGGGGCAATCCAACATGGAGGGTCATGCGAAGATCGAGACCTTTGACTATATCGGCGATGATCCCACCACCGCGCCGCTTTTGAAAATGATGCGCACCGACGATGGTCAGCCGCGGGTGTGTGATCACACCTGGATCTCCTACCTCACCGGTAAATACGACGGCAGCGCGAATGGCGAAGGCACGGGAAAGCTCACGGCGGGTTTTGGTTCTCGGGATGATGCGACGAAGTCGAATGGCAAAATCGGCCCGGAGTTTACTTTTGGCCTCACGATGGACGCTTCGTTCCCAGAGCCCGTTTTGATCATCAAGACCGCGTGGGGTGGCCGAAGTCTCCACACCGAGTTTCGTCCGCCGAGCGCGGGGCCGTATGAACTCAATGATTACCAAAAAAAGCTCTATTACGGCCCTCCTGGTCACGGCGTGCCCAAGGACATGAACCAGTGGCTCGTGGAGAAGAAGCAAGAGACGGGCCGCTTCTACCGCTACATGGTCGAGCATGTGAAACATGTGCTCGCTGATCCCAAGCGCGTCTGTCCGGCTTATGATGCGAAGGATGGCTATGAGATCGCGGGCTTCGTGTGGTTCCAGGGCTTCAACGACATGGTGGACGGCCACACCTATCCAGATCACGGTAAACCGGGCCGCTTTGCGCTCTACAGCGACCTTCTGGCCCATTTCATTCGCGATGTGCGCCAGGACTTCAACGCCCCGAAGATGCCCTTCGTCATCGGCGTGATGGGTGTTGATGGTTTGAATGCAAATCCCGGCACGCTTGCCTTCCGTGAGGCGATGACCGCGCCCTCGCTGCTGCCGGAGTTCAAAGGCAACGTCTTCGCCGTGCCTACCGCGCCGTTTTGGTCGGAGGAACTCGCTACCATCGACGACAAACGCGCCCAAGTTCGCCAGATGGGCCATTTCCTCAACTCGAAGCATAAAGACCACGCCAACAAAGATGGCAAGATGACCGAAGCCGAGAAGCGCGATTATCTCAAAGACTACGAAGCCAAACTCATCTCTCCCGCCGACGAAGCTCTGTGGAAGCGCGGTGCCTCGAATGCTGGCTACCATTACCTCGGCTGCGCAAAGACTTTTGCGCTGATGGGGAAAGCCTTTGCGGAGCCGCTTCTGGAACGACAGAAAGATTGAGGACAGGAAGATTATATAGTCGTCTTATCTCCACTTACCTATTTGCCACTGCGTCTAGGTTTCATGGCACAGCGGACTCCAATCAATGCGCGTAATTCTGATTTTTACGACAATTGCAAAACCTCTGCTCTTTCTCGCCATGGAGGGTATGAACAGATGGTCTGGCCCCGGTTTCCCCGATTTCCGATTTCACTAGGCCAATAAATTGCCGGGAAAAGAGCTGGAGGCATGTGGGGTAGGTCTCCGACCTGCCAGTTCTGGGAGTCTCCGACTCCCGGAACAACCGAAGCTGCCCAAACTGAAGCGAAGACCGGCCTCCAGAGGAGTCCACAACCGTCAGGTCAGAGACCTGACCCACAACCCCGCAGAATAAATGCGGAGCCAGACTAAATATTTCCGATGGGCTAAAACGCCCTAGCGCGCCCTCACCGAGCGCACCATCACCACCGCCGAAGTTGAGGATGCCCTCTCCGCCGTCATGGCCCACATCCGCAACCAGCTTGATCCTCTCATGCTGCAATACTGGGCCAAAGACCCCTCTACCTACGAAGCCTACCGCAAAAACCGTCGGCCCTAGTCTGGCCCCGGCTTTTAAAAAAGCTATTTGGGACTAAAAATTCACGTGACGACGGCTAAAACAAGCAATTTCCTATCATTTCATTCATTTCATATTTTGGAAACTCGTTTAAGACTAGATTTTTGAGCCGCCCTCTTTGCCCCAATCGGGGCAATCATACCAGCCCAGCCAGGGTGAAACCCTGGGTTTACGATCCGCGATTCATCGCGTTCTGAAGGAACGCTGCATACTCCGCAACCTCTATGCGGCGTTCCGTCAGAACGCATGAACTTCATGATCTCTTTTCCCAGGGTTTCACCCTGGGCTGATATGCCTTGCCCCGATTGGGGCACAGGTTGCAAAGCACTTGCCTGTTGCACCTAAAATATGATGCCAATAGCTGGTCTGACCCATTTTTATGCAGGATTGAATTTCGAAAAATTATCACCAAGGTAATGTCATGGAAAAAAACGACCAAGCCGCGCGTTTAATGCTAAATAACCAGTGGAAAAAAGCACTTTCTCTTCTGGAAGAATCATACGATGCAAAACCAGTTGATCCCTGGACGATGACGATCATGGGCACCTGCTATTTTGCAATGGGAGATTACACCTCAGCTATCCAGTTATGTGAAAAGGCATTACCCTTGATAGAGGAGCCATCGGGTCCATTATTTATTTTGGGGAATGCTTATTGTTCCGTGGGACGCTATGCCGATGGAAAAAAGGCATATCAGAAGGCGGTTGCCTCCAACCCTGTTGACCCCAATAACGTTCACATCAAGAAGTTAATTGCAGCAATCCCGTAAACTATGAAAACACTCATCTTCTTCACTCTTTCTCCCTGACCTCGGCCTTTGCCGCCGCTGATAACAAACTCCGGGGGATCGCCATTGAGCACAATGATGCAGGCTCAAGATGCAGGCTCAAAGTAGAAAAAGAGATTCTAGATTTGGATGAAACGATTTATTTTAAACAGATTACAAATAGAAATGCTCAGATTTGCAGTCTGGCCTATTTCTGTTTTAGACTCAAATCTAACTTCCGGTCGAAAAGCCGAAAAGCCAGTGGGGACAGACCCATAGTGCGTGGGAAAAAATTGATAACAAGCAATCTTTTATCAACCTACTCCTCATTATGACTAATCGAAAATTGGCCAGCCTCACTGTCATCAAGCATAGCCCCCACTCCAAAAAGCGGTTGGCACACAACGCGCTATGGTTGGCTTGTATCGTTCTGTTATTTGGGATCCCTAAATCACTGGTTGCGTTTCCTCGCCATCCCGCACAAAATGGATGGGTAAAAATTCGGCTCGATTGGTCCAGAAACTCTGCTATTTTCGCTCATGATTGTTGAAAGATTTCCAGAGTTATCAGAACTCTCCTTAGAGGAGAAGAGGGCTCTTGTTTCGGATCTTTGTGAAGAAATTGCCGAACAGGAGGGTTCGCGTCCAGATCCGCGAATCGTTGAGATCCTTGAGAGGCGATGGAAAGCTCACTGTGATGATCCTTCCGGCTCAATAACACTCGAAGAGTTTCGCAAGAGAGTCCAGCGCGATTAATGGAGATCGTTCTTCTGCAATCTGCACCAGAAAGTGGGGTCAGACCAGTTATTGTCATTTCCTTGCGGACTTGTCTTTTGCAGTTCCCGCCTCTAATCTAAGTACCACGCACCACCAGACCGATGTGGAGAGTGGGCTTGAACAAGGGCGCGGAACTCATGATCACGATCAAACGCAACGAAGAAACACTGGGGTCATACGAATCTGACCAGATTGTAAAATTGATTCAGGCTGGGCAGCTTGCCGGTTCCGACTTGGCGCAGTCTGAGGGAGCGGAAAAGTGGGAACCACTTGACTGCCTGCACGAATTTTCAGGGCTGTTCCAGAATGCCCGACCGACCGCCATTCGAAATCAAGGCGAATTGCTGAATCCAAGATCGAGTAACTTCATCACCACACTCTGTATCTTTTCAGTTATCGGATCCATTTTCGGTTTGCTCAGAGGAATGTTCTATGAAGGCGTATCATCTCTGTTTGAAGATCAGTTGGGTGAGCCCGATTCCTTCTGGCGAGGTTGGACTTACATTGGTCTCAATGCCGGGACCTTGATCGGTGCGATCATGATGTTTGGCCGCTTGGCTTTGGGCAGATATATCTACACCGGATTTCAGATAGTGTATATTCTTATGGTTGGCTACTCAATCATCTGGAGTGATGACTATTTTCTGATCACCGCCTGGATCATTGGCGCTACGTTTGCTCTCCCTTCCTTGATTTTTGTGTATCTATTTTGGTTGCCGCGCACGCGGGGTTACTTTAAGTGAGTGTCAACGATGCAGGCTCAAAGTAAAAAAAGAGGTATCAATTCACCACCTAGTCATGAACACATATGAAGTATAAGTCCTGTATCCTGACCACTGTGATCGCCACACTCCTTCAGGGGCTCTCACTGACAACCACAGCCAAGGAGCCGGAGCACGCCAGCGCCGCTCCGAAAGTTTCGCCCACCGATGCACTGGAACGCCTGAAAGCTGGCAACCAGCACTTCGTGGCAAGCAAGCTGGAGCACCCGAACCAGACCGCCAAGCGACGGACGGAGTTGGCCACCAGCCAACATCCATTTGCCATTGTGCTGGGCTGCGCCGATTCACGCACTTCACCCGAGATGCTTTTTGATCAGGGATTGGGCGATCTTTTCGTGATTCGTGTCGCGGGCAACGTGCTCAACGATGAAACAGTCGGAAGCATTGAGTATGCGGTCGAGCATCTTGGCGCGCAGCTCATTGTCGTGCTTGGCCATGAGCGCTGCGGTGCGATCAAGGCCGCCAGGGAGGTAATCGCGGCCAAGGCCAAGGCCCCGGGGCACATTCAATCGCTGGTTGAGGCCATCGCGCCCGCTGTCGAAGCCACCACCGGCGCGGATGCTGAAGCCACCGCCAAGGCCAACGCCCTGAATGTAGCTGAAGCTCTGAGAAACTCCGCTCCCATCCTAAAAGAAATGATTGAGAAAGGCCAGGTCGCCGTTGTTGGTGCGCACTATGATCTCGACACTGGCGTAGTTGAGTTTCTCAAGGATGCACCATCCAAATAGACATCGACTCGGCCTCGAATAGATAATCTAGAACGCCAAAACGGTCCCAGACAAGGTGTTTGGGATTTCCAAAAACGAGGACAAGGTGTTTGGGATTAAACGTAGAATATCAAGAAACTCAGTGAGGGTATGGAACGGCTGTCCCCGGAACAGATGGTCCAGGCGAACGTCAAGTCGCAGGCGACGGCGAAGCCATTGCCTGCCGACCCTTGTTCTGTCGCTTTTCGTTCCCGACGTCACCTTCGAGGATCGCTTGGTTCAGGATCAGTTCGCGCAGGATATCGCCATCATCGAGCATCTCCCCAGTGAGTTCAAATCCGAGCTTCTCGTAAAGGGAGGATGCAATCAGATTGCTCGGCTTATGCATGGTGCGAATCCGGGTCGCACCTAGGGTTCTTATTTCGCCAATGGCTAGTTTCAGTGCCTCTGATCCAAATCCCTTTCTCTGAAATGAGCTGTCAATGATCAGCCGAAAAATCCAATAAAGCTCAAGATCTTCCGGATCGTTCTCGTGACAATAAGCAAGCATTCCCACGACCAACTCATGATAGTAGATCGCCCTCAGATGGTAATGGGGTGCGAATTTTGACTCTGCCATCGTTTCCAGATTGCTCGCCACCAATCCATGTTGATTATCGCCGACCGCAATCCGACCGCAAGCAACCCAGTTGTTCCGATCTACGGG
>JBGSJM010000041.1:0-14799 GCA_041742015.1 Verrucomicrobiales bacterium
CTATGGACTAAGATGTGGTTCAGTCTTTTAGGAGTTTGAAGGAGAGGAGAGGGCTAATCTGTTGCACGGACTCTAAGGCCTAAGGGTAAGATCAGGTTACCTCTCCCTCCTCCAAACAAAGTTGTTTAACTTTCGTTTAAAGTTCCAAAACCTCAACTTTTCAAAGTATAAGGGTATAATCCCTCACTCAACAGGGTTTAATCAGCGACCCGAATAGGTTCTTTACTTGGCGAATCATCCAGGTATGATTTTTGATAATCCGTCTGAATGCGCAATTGGGGCATCCACCCCATCGTAATATTGGGACGACCCCACTACTTTGAATCCTAAAATTCCATGAAAATCATCCAAGTCTATGACCCACCCATGTGCTGTTCGACCGGCATCTGCGGAACTGATATCAACCCAGATCTGGTCAGTTTCGCCTCCATGTTGTTCCAGTTGGCCGAGGGTGGCATCAAGATAGAGCGCTACAATCTCGGCCAGCAGCCCATGGCCTTCGTGGAGAATCCGACCGTCAAGGCGTTGTTGGACAGCGATGGAGCCGATGTGTTGCCGGTCATCTTCTGGGACGGAGTGGTGTATCTGAAAAGTCGTTATCCGACAAAAGAGGAACGTCCCACCTGGTACCGCGCGGCCCTGCCGAAGGCGGAGGTGGCATCATGAGTTTGCCACTTTATCAACCCGATCCCGCCACCGCAACGCGCTTCCTCTTTTTCACCGGCAAAGGCGGTGTGGGAAAAACCTCGCTCTCGTGCGCCACAGCGTTGAAGCTGGTCGAGGCGGGCAAGCGTGTTCTCCTCGTGAGCACGGACCCCGCTTCAAATCTCGATGAGGTGCTGGAGACGAGACTCTCGAACAAACCCACAGCAGTTCCCGGAGTCTCTGGACTGGATGCTTTAAACATCAATCCGGTCGAGGCGGCCGCAGCCTATCGCGAACGTCTCATCGGCCCGATGCGCGGTCTGCTGCCCGAGTCTGCACTTCGCAGCATGGAGGAGCAGCTCTCCGGCTCCTGCACCGTTGAGATCGCGGCCTTTGACGAATTTTCCGGTCTGATCGGAAACTCGGCCACAGCAAAGGAATACGACCATGTCATCTTCGACACTGCGCCCACGGGCCACACCCTACGCCTCATGAGCCTCGCGAAGGCCTGGGATCAGTTTCTCGACCAGAACACCAGCGGCACCTCCTGTCTCGGTCCGCTGGCCGGACTGGAAAAGCAGCGGGTCATTTACGAGGCCACGGTCAACACCTTGGCGGACGCCTCCGCCACGACGCTTGTGCTCGTGAGCCGCCCACAGGGAGCCGCGTTGCGTGAGGCCGAGCGCACTTCCAAGGAACTACGTGCCCTCGGAGTGGGAAATCAGGTCTTGGTCGTCAATGGAGTCTTTGAAACGAAATGCCCTGAGGATCCGACCGCACAGGCGATGCAGGAGCGTGGCTTTTCTGCCCTCATCGGAGCAGACTCCTTCATCAGCAGCCTGCCCAGTTTCGCGGTGCCTTTGCGCCCCATCAATATTCTCGGAATCAATGGACTGCGGGTGTTGCTCAATGGCGACGCGCAGGGGCCATGTGCCAATGCAGACACGGCGGACTGGTCACCACCCGAAATGGAAAGCCTCGAAAATCTCGTGGCCACCATCGAGAGTCAGGGAAGTGGTGTCATCATGACCATGGGCAAAGGTGGCGTCGGAAAAACTACGGTCGCCGCTGCGATTGCCGTGATGCTGGCGAGGCGTGGCCATATCGTAAACCTGAGCACCACTGATCCCGCCGCACATGTTGCCCAGACTCTGTCTGGTCAAGTGGCGGGGCTCACCCTCAGCCGGATCGACCCGATTGCCGAAACCGCCGCCTACACCAAGGAAGTAATGCGCAATCAGGGTGCACAAATGGATGAAGCGGGGCGGTCTCTGCTCGAAGAGGATCTGCGCTCCCCCTGCACCGAGGAAATCGCCGTGTTCCGAGCTTTTGCCCGCGAGGTCGGGCAGGGCACAAATCGATTTGTCGTTCTCGACACGGCACCAACCGGGCATACCCTGCTCCTCCTTGATGCCAGCGAGGCCTATCAGCGCGAGCTGGAACGTCAGGCTGGAAGCACTCAGCCCGAGGAAGTCCTTAACCTGCTGGAGCGTCTGCGGGATCCCGATTTTACCCACATCCTCCTTGTCGCCCTGCCCGAAGCCACGCCGGTGCACGAGGCCGCCGAATTGCAGAAAGACCTCCGCCGCGCCCGCATCGAGCCTTTTGCCTGGGTCATCAATCAGAGTCTGCTTAACAGCGGTTCGTGCGATCCTCTCTTGCAATGCCGCGAGGCGTCTGAGCACCGATACCTGTGCGAGGTGGTCGAAAAACATGCCAGGCGCACCGCCTGGTTGCCCTGGCAGGCGGAGGAGCCGGTTGGTCCCGATGCCCTCGCCTTTCTGGCAGCCTCAAGCCTCCAACCCGCCCTCTCATGATAAAACGCGTCGAAATTCTCGGAGCCAGTCTCCGTTTGTAACCCCGCTTTACGCGAATATCTCCCGCACCACCTGACCGCCTCCGACCTTGACGTCGGCGTTTTCCCGGCGTCGAAACCGAGTGCGACTTTGACGTCGGCGTGGCCCCGGCGTCGAAACCGCGTGCGACTTTGACGTCGGCGTTTCCCCGGCGTCGAAACCGCGTCCGACTTTGACGTCGGCGTGGCCCCGGCGTCGAAACCGCGTGCGACTTTGATGTCGGCGTGGCCCTGTGACGCAACAGGGTACCACACGACTTTACCCTGTTAAGTCCTCCATTGTACCCTGTTAAGTCCTCCATTGTACCCTGTGTAATCCGCCGACCTGTGAATCGCACAGAGGACTGTGCGGACCACCATGGTACCTGGTAGGTATGATCGCGATGATTTACGCGAATATCTCCCGCACCACCTGACCGCCTTCCGGCCCGGTTAGGCGGTGGTCGCGGCCTTCGTAGTGGTAGGTTAATTCGTTGGGGGACAGGCCCATCATATGCAAAATGGTGGCGTGCAGATCGCGGAAATGAACCTTGCCGTCCACGGCACGGGCACCAGTATCGTCGGTCCTCCCGTGGACATGGCCACCCTTTACGCCGCCTCCGGCCAGCCAGAAAGTGAAGCCATTGGCGTTGTGCCCGGTTTCGTCTTTGCCATCTTCCGGGGTGAGTCCGGGACGACCAAATTCTCCGCCCCAAACGACGAGGGTATCGTGAAGCAGGCCACGCTGGTCGAGGTCCTCCAGCAGAGCCGCAATGGGGGCGTCGGTTACCTGGCAATTGGCTTGCAAATCGCGGCGATGGTTTTTGTGCTGATCCCAACTGCCGTGGTTCACCTCGATAAAACGTACCCCGGCTTCAGCAAAGCGACGGGCGAGCAGGCATTGCCGGCCAAAATCACTGGCTTTGCAGGTGCCCTCGGTCACATTCACTCCCACCCGATAACGCTCCAGCACTGAGGCTGGCTCGTTACTGGTGTTGAGCAGGTCAGGTGCCTCTGCCTGCATCCGAAATCCCATCTCCATCGACTCGATGACAGACTCCAGGACAGCATCCCCGGGCCGATCGGACTGGTGACTGCGATTCATCGCCTGGACCAGGTCGAGCTGGCGGCGCTTCAGGGCAGCGGGCAGATGATTCCCCGCGATATTGGGCAGGGTGGCCACCGACATATCCTCGCCATTGATACCGAGGGGCGTTCCCTGATGTTCAGAAGGCAGAAAGGCACTGCCGTAAGCCTGGGGCTTGGCGGTATTCATACTGACGAAGCCGGGCAGGTTCGTGTTGTCCGTGCCGAGACCGTAGTTGATCCACGCGCCGATGCTGGGGCGGGTGAGGAGCCGGTCGCCGGTGTGTAATTGGTGGAAGCTTTGCGCGTGATTCCCGGTGTCCGCATGCATCCCGTTTAGCACACAGAGTTTGTCTGCGTGTTTGGCCGTTTCAGGCATCAGCTCGGAAATCCACAGACCGCTTTCACCATGTTGGTCAAATTTAAAAACGGAACCGGGGTGCTTTTTCTGCCCCTTTTGCGGCTTGTAATCAAAGGTATCCAACTGGGCGGGGCCACCGCTCATACACAGAAAAATCACCCGCTTCGCCCGGGCGGGCAGGCGGGGCACTGCGGCAGCAGCACCCAAGGCGGATTGTTGCTGACAGAGTGCCGAAAAGGCCAGGTAACCAAATCCGCAGGAGGCGCTGCGCAGGAGATGACGACGGGAAAACAACGGGTTCATGAGTTGATACTAATCGACATGGCGGAATTCGTTGGTGGCCATCAAAGCCTGACAATAAACTGCCCAAGCCCACTCGCGACGTATTTTCGCATCCGGCTGGGAGGCCTGCAAAGCCGTGTCCGCGTCTCGCACCATTGCGGCGGCTCGTTCTATTTCGCCGGGATCTGGATCGCGTCCCAGAACACGGCGGATCGCTGCGGTGACGATGGCTCCATCATCTCCTGCTGTGACGCTGAGCAGTTCCTCGGCGAGGGCTCGCGAGCGTGTCACGACAAAGGGGCTGTTCAGGAAAAACAGGGCCTGCGCGGGCAGGGCGGTTACCTCGCGCCGCCCTGATACGACGGTTCCGTCGGGCAGGTCAAAGGGGGCCAGCTCGGCTGGCGGGGAGTTCCTCAAATAACAAAGATAGACACTGCGGTGGGGGCTCGGCTCCTGCAGATTTCCGGCGAGCTGGACCATGATGTCACGGTGACGGATGATTGAACCGTCAGCAGGGGCGAGATTCAGCCCGGCGCTGGTCTGTAGAAGCTTGTCACGGAGAGATTCCGCGTCGAGGCGGCGGCGCAAATGCCGGGCGTGCCAGCGATTGGTTGGATCTGCGGTCAGATGTCGCTCATCTGCTGCACTGTCGAGCTGATAAACGTGACTTAACACGATGGCTCGAATCAGCTTCTTCACCGACCAGTTCATGTCACCGGAAAAGCGGAGGGCGAGATGATCGAGCAGCTCCGGATGAGTCGGCACCTCCCCATAAACCCCAAAATCATCCGGAGTGGCGACGATGGCTTGTCCAAACAAATGTAGCCACACCCGATTGACCATCACCCGGGCAGTGAGGGGATGGTCCGATCGCGTCAGCCAGTGGGCCAGTTCCAGACGACCGCTTTGCGACGTAGAGGGCAGAGATTTTTCACCCGACATGACACAGGCGGTGAGAAACCCGCGCGGCACCCGGTCGCCGAGTTTTTTCGACTCGCCCTTCAGCGCGATGCGGCCATCAGCCGGTTCCTTGCGGTCGCGCACCCCCATGGCCAGAGGTGTGCCCGCAGGCAGTTTCGATTTTGGGATGGCACGCGGTTTGCCGGTGTTTGAATCAACCGGCAGCACCGTCTCTACAAAACCCGGCGGCGGCGGAACGAGCGACGCGGCCTTCAGCACATGCAGATCCGTGGCGGGAGCGGTGAGGCCCTCGTAAGCGGCGGCTCCCCACAGGGTTTCGGTGCTTTGGAAAATCCCAGCCAGGGCGTAATAATCTCGGGCCGGGATGGGATCATGTTTGTGATCGTGGCAACGGGCACAGGCCACGCTGAGCCCCAATATGCCCGAACCAACCACAGCGATTTGGTCATCGACCACATCCATGTCGAAATTTTCATTCATCGCCTTGGCGGGCTTGGCTCCCAGGGCAAGGAATCCTGTGGCGATGAGTTGCTGATCGCGTTGCACGTCGTTGTCCGCCGGCAACAAGTCTCCAGCAATTTGTTCGGTCACAAACAGGTTATACGGGGTGTCGCGATTAAATGCGGCAATCACATAATCCCGATAGCGCCAGGCATGAGGAAACGTCGGGTTGCGGCTCAGACCGTCGTTGCCATTTGACTCGCCATAACGCGCCACATCGAGCCAGTGCCTCCCCCAGCGTTCGCCGAAATATGGCGCTGCCAGCAGTTCATCAACCAGCTTTTCCACGGCGGGCTGCCCCCGAGTTTTGAAATCGTCGGCAAATGCTGCAATCTGCTCGTAGGTCGGGGCGAGGCCCCATAAATCGACGTACAAACGGCGGATCAGCGTTTCTGGAGATGCCAAGCGGGTCGGGGCAAGGCCCGCCTTTTCGATTCCAGCCAGAATAAAGGCATCCACCGGGTCGCGAATCCATTCTGGTGTTTTTGTTGCCGGTGTTGGTGGATTTTTGATTGGTTGAAAAGACCAGTGCGATGTGGTCGTGTCCACGGGTGGTGCCACCGGAACCATTGGTTCGATGCGCGGGTCCGGTGCGCCCATGGTGATCCATTGCGCAAAGTCGGCGATTAGTGCCGCCGGGAGCGGCTCTTTGGGCGGCATCTCCAGGTTATCCTCCCATTTTAACGCATGAATAAGAAGGGATTCGTCGGGTTTGCCCGCCATGATCGATGAACCGGATTCGCCGCCTTTGCGCAGATCTTCGCGGGTGTCGAGCCGCAGCTTGCCACCGATTTTCTTTGCATCCTTCGCGTGGCATTCGTAACAGTGCTTGACCAGCGCGGGCCGGATTTTTGATTCGAAAAAGGCGATACCTGCCTTGTCGTCCACAGCGAAAGCGCCTTTCGCCAGAACGAAAAGGGTCACAAAGGTAATGAGGAATCGCAGGCGCATTAGGAAAATCCGTTAAACCTACCCCCGATATGGGCTCCCCGGCAATGGGTGGGCTTGGCGGATTTGGGCCAGTCGAAAACTGCGTCTCAGCCCTTTGCCCCGACCATCCTTACCCCGGGGCCTTCGAGACGACTTTTACCGCCGCTTTGGCGCTCGACTTTTAGCTGCACGGAAAGACGCTCCTTCAATTCTGGCACGTGGGAAATGACACCGATGAGTTTTTCCTCTTTTTTCAAGGTGGCGAGGGCATCCAGGGCGGTTTCGAGGGCTTCTTCATCCAGAGTGCCAAAGCCCTCGTCCAAAAACAGGGAATCCACCCGGACCTGTTCGCTGGCCATCCGGGACAGACCCAGGGCCAGGGCCAGACAGACGAGAAAGGATTCTCCGCCAGACAAATTGCTGGTGGGGCGGATCTCTCCACCCTGGTAGTGATCGACCACATTTAAGGCCAGGGCACGGGTCGGCTCGGTGTCGCGCTGGAGCAGGTAGCGATCCGTCATCCGGGTCAATTGGCGGTTGGCGTGCGAGATCATGACTTCAAAGGTCAGGCCCTGGGCAAAATTGCGGAATCGCTTTCCATCTGCTGAGCCGATCAATTGATTGAGCTGCTTCCAGGGGCTGTAGAGGGTTCGCTGGGCGGCGCATTCCTCAAGCCAGGCCCGCTTTTTGTCGCGATTGCCCTGCTCTTGAGTGAGTTTTTCGGTGAGTTGCCCGATTTTTTCGGATAATTCCCGGTTCTTGATGATGAGCGGGGTGCGCAGTTCTTCGAGGGCTTCGAGGCTCTGGGAGGTGAGCTTCTTTTTCTCGGTGTTAGCGAGTCTGGCTTTCAAATCTTCCCCGATGGCCTGCAAATCGGCACTCCGTCGGTCGAGCCGGGTGCTGGTTTTTTTAAGGAATTCGATTTCTTCCTGGAGCAGGTTTTTGGCGAGAAATGCCTCTTCATCTTTGAAGCCGAGTTGGGTAAAAAGCTCTTCAAACGACTGGGCGCTCTCCCTGAGCCTCGGCTCGGTGTCTTTGAGACGGGAGGAGAGATCCTCGATGAGCTTGTTTTCGCGGGCTTCTTTTTGACAGGCTTGATTGAGCAACCCCACCGCCTTTTTTTCGGCTTGATCGAGTTCGCTGGCCTCCCGCTGGAGCCGCTGTTCCTCCTGGTCGGGACTTTTTTCTCCAAAGGTCCGCCGCCGTTCCGCTTGCAGGCTTAAAAAGCTGGTTTCGTTGGTTTTTAGTTCATGGGAGATGTCTTTTTGGGCTTCTTGCTGGGCTTTCAGGCGCGCTCCGAGGCTGGCGAGCCGCTCGCCGCTTTCCCGGGAAAGCAGGGTGAGGCGCTGCACTTCCCGTTCGTGTTGTTTCCAGGTTGCTGAACGTTGGTCCAACTCGATGAAAATCACATCAGGATCCTGCGCCGCATCGATCCCAAATGGAGCCAGGGAGTCTTTGATCGCGGCAAAAACACCATCAACCTCCTCGGCACCCAGGGCGATATCCCGTTCGAGATTTGAAATCTCCCGGGTGATGTCGTTGGTGATTTGTTCGGAGAGTGAAAACTGGCCCCTGAGTCTCTCCAATTGCACCTCCTGCGCCGCGTGGGTTGCGGTCAGTTTACGGATTTCCTGATTGGCTTCGTCCACCTTGCGGAGTTGCTCACGGATTAAAAGCAGAGCCTTCCGGGTGGGACCGGGGCTGGGGACATCCGCCGGGTGATCACCATCCACATAGGGATGGTCAGGAGAACCACAAAGTGGGCAGCTCTGCCCCGCCACGAGACGGCTGCGTTCATCTTCAAGATTGACGATTTTTTCCTCCAGCCGGAGTCGTTCCTCCAAATGTTCTTCCTCCTTTTTCCATTCCCGGAGGTGTTTGCCGTCGAGCATCGTTTCGATCAATGCCTCCCGGTCCAGGACCTGTTTTTTCAGGCCGACAAGAGACTCTTCGCCAGTTGCGAGCGCTTTTTTCTTTGCCTCGAGATCCTGTTGGGCGAGCGCTACCTTTTTTTGCAGAATGGGCAGCTTTTCCCGGATTTTTTTCTGGAGGTTGAGCGCTTTTCGCCATTGTCCAGCTTGCTCCCGAATCACCGGTAACTCCCGCATCAAAGCCTCGTCTTTTTGGTGCTCCTGCAAGTAGGCCTCGTGCCGGGCCAAATCGATGCGATTTTGTTCGCCCTGTTTTTGATGCTCAATCAGTTCCGCCTCGGTTTTCTCGATGCCCTGCTGGGTGATCTGGCTGCGGCGCTGGATTTCGGCGAGGACATGCCCGGCTGCTTTGATCCGCGTGTCCAGATCCCGCACTTGTTTGATCTCTTCCAAAGCGTGGCGGAGCACCTCGCCATGGGCGGCTTTTTGAGTGGATATTTCTGCGAGTTCCCGTTCCCGCTGCGCCTTCAAATCCAGGGCGATCTGCAATTCATCATTCGCGGCGATGAGTTTTTCGGTATCCTGGGCGACCTGGGCGCGATAGGATTTTAGAGTCTCATACGGTGCTCGCACCAGACCGGCCTTCTCCGCTTCTGCGAGGATTTCGCGCTGGGGGAGAAAGTCATCGAGATCTTTTTGGTGGGATTTTAGAGACGCTTCATTTTCCAAAAGATTGGTTTGCAGGGTGGTGATGTTCCGGAGCCACTCCTGCTGGAGTTGAATGGTATCGATTTCCTTTTGTTGGATGGAAATGATGCGGGAGATCTCGGCTTTTTCGATCTCCATCTCCAGAAACGCTTCGTCTGAAAGTTGACTGATGTTTTCGAGCTTTTTTTCGAGGTCATCGAGCTTGTCTTTCTCCAATTTGTGGCGTTCAAAAACCGCCCGGGAAATCCGGCTGTAAATTTCCGTGCCAGTGATCTGCTCCAGAGTCTCGGAGCGCTCGTCATCTTTGGCGTGGAGAAAAGCCGCAAACTGGCCCTGCGCCAGCATGATCGAGCGGGTGAACCGGCCAAAATTCATCCCCGTTTTTTTCTCCACCACCTCATCCACCCGCGAGGTGTAGGTTTCCAGGAGAACAAAGGTCTCAGAAGCTGGATCCCACTGGGAGATTTCGCGTTTTTGGGCCTGGAGATTCCCGTCCTCCCGTTTTTGGGCTCGGCGCTGCGACCAACGTGTCTGAAAAATACCCTCGTTGGTCTCAAAAACCACCTCGGCAAAACACTCCCCGGTGCGCCGGGACATGATTTCATTGCCCGAGGAGTTGATGGCGGCGAGCCGGGGAGTTTTTCCGTAAAGAGCCAGACAAATCGCATCCAACACCGTAGTTTTACCGGCACCAGTGGGGCCTGAAATCAGGAACAGGCCACTATCCTGGTAAGCGGGATCGGTGAATTTCACCTCCCACTCGCCATACAGTGAATTCAAATTTTTGAGTCGAAGCTCCCGGATTTTCATGAATGAGGAGTTTAGCACGGTTTCGCACACCCGTGACAGCCACCTGTTTGATACCGAGCAGTTCAATTGCACTAATTGTGATAAACGACAGAAGTTTGGCAATTGGCAATGGAAACAAAGCGATGCTATCCTGCTCCCTATGAGTGAGCAAAACCAAGGGATCATCGATGAAGCAAATCAGGGTAAAAAATGGTTTCCAGCCGTAAAAACTGCCCCGACTTGGGGCAAAGTCAGCTCCAAAACCCAGACCATATCAAGCCGGGAGGGTGATACCATCGCCAACCAAGGAGATGTGATTTGCAAGGGACCGGGCGGAGAAATTTGGGTGCAGGGAGCCGCGAAATTTAACAAGAAATATGTCACGACTGGCGAAAAAGATGGGGAGGGATACGAAAAATATCTCCCCAATCCGGAAACCAGCCGGGTTTTTGCAGCAAAAATCGATCATCCCTTTGAGGTGGAAACTTCCTGGGGAGTCCTGTCCGGTCAACCCGGCGATTATTTGCTAAAGTCTGCGGAGGATGAAAAGGTCACTTATCCGAAATCGGTATGGGTGGTGGGGGCGGATATTTTTGCGGCCACCTACAAGAAAGCGATCTAAAGTCGATTGACACACACTCGAAATACCCGTGAAAACTAGGTTTTATCTCAAAAAGGTCGGTTTGTTTTTGCTTTTGACCCTGATCGCGGGGCAACTTTGCAATGCCGAGGGTCTGTTCGACAAATCGAACCTCGCCGCCTGGTGCATAGTCCCGTTTGATGCCAAAAAACGCGGGCCGGCGGAACGCGCCGCGATGCTGGAGCAGATGGGAGTCACCAAATTCGTCTACGACTATCGTGCCGAGCACATCCCCCAGTGGGATGAGGAGTTAACCGAGCTAAAGAAACACAACATCGAGCTGACCGGCTGGTGGTTCCCTGGTGCTCTGAATGATGAAGCCAAAAAGACTCTGGATCTCTTCAAGCGCCACGGCGTCAGTCCCCAGTTGTGGATCAGCGGTGGGGGCGGTGCCATCCCCGCCAAAGATGAGGCGGATCAGAAAGCCCGCATCGCCAGGGAGGTCGAGCGTTTTAGACCCATCTGCGAGGCCGCCGCGCCGCTGGGCTGCCGGGTGGGGATCTACAATCACGGTGGTTGGGGCGGGGAACCGGAAAACATGGTGGCGGTGGCGGAAGCGATGAAGGCGCAGGGCATCACAAATTTCGGCATCGTTTACAACCTGCACCATGGACACTCTCACCTCGACCGCTTTCAAAAAGCGCTTTCCAAAATGGTCCCGCACCTCCTTTGCCTGAACCTCAATGGCATGGATATCAGCGGTGATGCCCGGGGACGAAAAATCCTCCCGCTCGGCGTCGGCACGGAGGATGTCAAAGTCCTGCGGATCATCCGAGCCAGCGGCTACAGCGGCCCGATCGGGATCCTAAATCACACCGGGGAGGATGCCGAGGGTCGACTTCTCGATAATCTGGATGGCCTCAACTGGCTGCTTCCTCAGCTCGACGATGCCCCGCCTGCAGCCAAGCCCACCTATCGCACCTGGCGGGAAGCCTCCGCTGCTGCCTCTCCCGCCCCAAAATCAAAACCGGTCCCGGTTGCCTCTTTGAACGAAGCCTTCGGCAAGGCTCTTTCCGGCGGTCTCCTCGAATCTGGCAAGGCCGACTACCGAACCCTTCCCTTTACCATCGAGTGCCGGGCCCGGCTGGATTCCAAAAATAGCTACAACATTCTCGTCGCTTGTAATCCAAAATCCGATAGCACCCATTGGGAACTCTACACCCACGCCGGTAGCGGGACGCTGGCGCTGTATATGCCCGGACGCGGTGGGGACTATGATTCAAAAGTCGATATCTGCGATGGCAAGTGGCATGACCTCGTGGCCAGCGTCGATGACAAAATGGTGACTCTGTGGATCGACCGGAAAATGGTTTTCGAAAAAGCCACCGGAGCACCTGGAAAGGTGAATGACGCTCCGGTCGAATCCAACAGGGTACAATCGGAGACTCAACAGGGTACGATGGCGGAGAAAATCGCTTTTGGACGCCTCGTGGAGGGCGGTCTCGGGTGTGATGGCGTGATCGATGATGTCCGCCTTTCCCGTGGTGTCATGAAACCCCGCCCCGGAGACGCCCCCCGCCTCCGCATGGATAACACAATCGGTCTCTGGAGTTTCGATGATCTTGGTGCCACCGCCACTCTGGTCGCCGCTCCCGAGCCCGCTTTTTTTAAGCCTGGGTTGGAGCCGCTGAATCCCGATGATAATCAGCACTGGAAAGAATTCGTCAATCGCGAGCGGGTTTTTGACTACTACGGCAAACAGGCCAGATATTTTATGTCGCAAAAAACTCTCCCCGCGCTTATTCCCGCCTTTCCGGGAATGGATGGCGGTAAACAGGGCCACTGGGGCAACCAAAACGACCAGACCACTTGGAAAGACGGGCGCTTCGCCACCAGCGATCTCGGTAGTGTTTTTAGCACCGTTTTTAAGGGCGCGGGCCTCACCATTCCGAAGGGAGTCTGTGTCCGCTTCGATGATAAAGCGGCCGTCTTTGATCCCACGACTCTGTCTTTCCCCGTGGTTTGGACGGGCGGTTTCATCAAGCTCGACGACACCCGCCATGGATTTATGGGCGGGGGCCGGATGGATGGAAAGGTTCTTTCCCAATCCAAGACGGTGCAAAAAGGCCAATACCATGGTTTTTATCGCCACGGCAAAGAAGTGATCTTTTCCTACTCGATTGATGGCAAAGCCCATCTTACCACCGCTCGCGGAACTGAAGGCAACCTCGACACCCTCACCAAAGGCGGCCCCACCCAGTGGCCCCAATGGATCGAAACCAGGGGGGAACTGGGCGGCCAGACTCCCTTCGCCACGGACCGGATCACGATCCCCTTTGAAAATCCCCACGGCACCTTGTTTTTCATCACCGCGCACGACTTTTTTAGTGACGGCACCGCCGCCATTGCCACCATGACTGGCGAAGTCTGGCTGGTCAAAGGGATCAACGAAACCCTCCAATCAATCCGCTGGAAACGCTTCGCCACGGGCCTGCACCAGTCCCTCGGCCTGAAAATCATCGCTGACAAACTCTATGTGCTGGGCCGCGACCAGATCACTTGCCTCCACGACTTGAATGGAGATGACGAGGCCGATTTCTACGAGTGCATCACCCATGCCATGACCACTTCACCCGGTGGACACGACTTTATCGTGGGGCTGGAGGCCGACGCGCAGGGCCGCTGGTATTTCGCCTCCGGCAACCAGGGCATCTGCCGCATCACCGGGCGCGATCAGATCGAGGTATTGGCGACTGGCTTTCGCAATCCCAATGGCCTCGGCCTCTCGCCGGATGGGCGGTTCATCACCACCAGTGTCCAGGAGGGTGACTGGACCCCGGCGACGAGCCTTTGCCAGATCGAGCTGGGCAAAAACGAAGGGGCTCACTTCGGTGCTGGTGGACCGAAAAACGGCGCGCCTCCCGAACCAGTCCTCTTGTACCTGCCCCGGGGCGAAGACAACAGTGCCAGCAGCCAGGCCTTTATCTCCGGGGAGACCTGGTCCAGTCTCAAAGGTACGGGCAATCTCGTCCACCTTTCTTCAGGTGGCGGCAGTGCCTGGCTGGTGATGCGTCAGCAGGTCAAAGACCAGTGGCAGGCGGCGGCAGTCCGGATCAGTGGAAATTTTGATTCCGGTCCCCAGGCGGCCCGCTTCCATCCCCGCGACGGCCATCTCTACATCAACGGCATGCAGGGATGGGGCAGCTATACTCCGAAAGACGGCTGCTTTCAGCGGCTCCGCTTCACCGGTGGCAAGCCAGTTCCCGTGAGCTTTGAAGCACGCGACAATGGCGTTCTGATCCATTTTAATCAGCCCATGGGTGAAGTGGACGCCTCAACCTGTTTTGCCCAGTGCTGGAACTACCGCTATTCCGCCGCTTACGGTTCACCCGAGTATTCGCTAAAATACGAAGACACTCCCGGTCACGATCCACTCGAAATACGCAGTGTGCAAAAGCCGGGTGATGGTCATGCTCTATTTCTTGAGATCCCTCAGATCATACCTGCCGGGCAGATCCATATCCATTTGAGCACCGGGCAGGATTTCTTTATCACCGCTCACGCCCTCGGGTCTCCCTATACCGAATTCCCCAACTACACCCAAATCGCCAAGACCAATCGTGCCGCGCAAATAGGTATCAAAGCACCCGCCCCCAGCAAACCAAATCCCTGGATCAAGGGTGATGCTGGCCGCACTATGGAGGTCGAAGCCGCCCTCGGCCTCCAGTTTGCTCAAAAGCAGCTCAGCGTCAAAGCCGGGGAGCGCGTCAGTCTCACATTCAATAATCCCGATGTGGTCCCCCATAACTGGCTTCTCGCCCGGCCCGGCTCGCTTCAAAAGCTCGGTGATAAATGTAATCTCATGATTACCGACCCGCAGGGGCTCGCACGGCACTACGTTCCCGAATCCGATGATGTCCTTGCCTACACCGACATGGTGAACCCCCAGGGTAAATTTACGATCCATTTCACCGCCCCCACCGTCCCCGGCGACTATCCCTATTTGTGCACCTTCCCCGGCCACTGGATGGCCATGAACGGAGTGATGAAGGTGGAGTAGGGGAGTATTGGAAAAAAGCGTCGCTGTACAATTAGTGGCTGAAGGTAACAGATATTGAAGCTGGCTTTTTTTCACTAAAATAGATCCAAGTTAGGGGACTGTTGAATTATTCACCAAACTCCGGCAAAGGGGTCAAAACCCGAGGGCGAAACGCCCGCCCTCCGAGGAGAGCGATTTTCGCGAAAAATTCCGCCATTCCGGTTTGGAGACTTTTTCCGGCGCTGTGAATAC
>JBGSJM010000042.1:0-12731 GCA_041742015.1 Verrucomicrobiales bacterium
GAGATACTTTGACAAAATTGAGCACTTTCCGAGCTGGGTTGAGGTGCCCGGTTTCATCCGGAGGCGACAGGACCGAGACCAGCACGTAGTTATCCAGCGGCAGGGTGACCTGGGTGGTCGTTTTCATGAGATAAAAAATCGGAAAAGTCACGCTGGGTTGCCATTGAGCATCAACCAGCACCCGGTGATGAACCGAATGGCCAAAGTGAAAGACCTGCTCCGGGGCCAGGTTTAGATCCAGGGTACTTCCCCTCTGCCCGAAAACCGGGTCCGCCTCCACCGTAACCCCAGTGTTTCGCACCGCCGAGTTGATTGGTGCGGCCAGGATTTTCCCTTCATCATCAGACACGTATCCGGTTGGATAAATCACTTCCACGATCGATTCATTTTTGACCCGTTGACCGCTTTTGAAGCGCAGGACCCGCTCGACGAGAATGGTGGCCCCTGCTTCCAGAGCCTTCGCATGGAGGACACCACCAATCCACCCGGAGATATCGCCAGCATTCATGAGCCAGCCGTTTAATTGATCGTGCCCGACTTCGAGCCACTGAAACGTCAGCATGGCCTCGCCACCCGGATTGCCGGGCACGGTTCTTTCCTCAAACTCGTGGAAAACGGGACGGGTGAAAATAAGAGTGGTATGAGATTTCTTCCCGTCCAGAGACGCTTCGCTGCCGAGCAAGGCCCACTCATTTTCGGCGAGGGTCATCGCCCCCGTAACCCGCTGGTAGCGAAACGAGGGCCAGCGGATGTCGCCGGCCTCCGCCCCGGTTTCCTGACGAGGAGAGATCTCGCCCGGGTAGGCGGACCGCTCCGGGACAACCTGCACTTCGACCGCGCCATCAGCTCCCATCACCAGATCAACCTCCAGGGTGGTGCCCAGGCTTTTAACCTGAAATGATTGAGGGAAGGGCAATCCAATTTTATGCGCAGTAAATGTTTCCGGACAATGAAGCTGCCGGACCGACTCCACCTTTGATCGGTTGCCCGATTTGCCCATGATCAGTGAGGTTTCCGCCAGCGTGGCGTCGCCTGATGTGATCCAGGTTTCCACCTCACCACGCAATTTCGTGGCATCCCCCGGGGCGGAGTTTTCGGAAAGCCACTTTTGCCAGCGTTCCCGCTTCACATCAATATATTGCAAGACGAGACCGACATTGGTAATTTGATTGCCTGTGGGTGCCCCCTTTGTCTCGACTGTTTTATCAACTTTTTCCTTTGGACCTTTTACAAAAGGGTCGGCTGGTTTGGGTTTCGTGGCATCATCTGCTTTGCCCTGGCCCCGCGTTGGCACCGCAGTGACAAGAAGCAGGCTTGTTAATAAGAGTGTGAGATTCTTCATATAACTGGAATTTTCCCACCTTTTCCAGCCTTTGCGTCAAATCCAGGTCTCTTCTTTGTAAATGTTCTGTAAAATTCTCGCAAAGTTTTTCTATTGGAGGCGAGTCAGTGAACCATGGAGAATGATTCTTTCGTACTGTCCTATACAATTTATGAAAGTGTTTTTCTCCAGCCTCCTGCTGGTCTCCACTCTGGCGGCCCAGCAGCCCATCACCTTTCCGAAAGACGGCGGCGTGCTGGATGTGCGGGAATTTGGCGCACAGGCAGATGACGCGGTTGATGATACGGCCGCTATCCAAAAGGCGCTGGATGCTTTTCCGAATGGGAATCGCATCGTTTTCCTGCCGACCGGCACCTGGATCGTCACCGATACCCTCCGCTGGCCAAAGGGCGAGGGCGGGAATGGCGAGAAGCGGACGATTTTGCAGGGGGCGGGTATGAGTTTAACAAAAATAGTCGTTCCACCCGCCACCCCAGGATTTACCGAAACACCAAAGGCGGTGCTCTGGACCGGCGAGCGTCCCGCTCAGCGTTTTCGCAATGCGGTGCGGGATTTGACCATCGAGATCGGGAAGGGCAATCCGCAGGCCGTCGGGATGCAGTTTAACGCCAGCAATCAGGGCTGCGTGCGCAATGTGACCCTGCGGGCCGAGGGGGAATCCGGGCTCATTGGCCTTGATATGGGTTTTACAGACGAGATCGGCCCGCTCCTGGTGCAAAATCTCACCGTGGAGGGCTTCGCCACCGGCATCGTCACCAAGTGGCCCGTGAACTCGAACACCTTTGAGCACATCACTCTGCGCGGTCAGCGAAAACTCGGCTGGCACAACTATCACCAGATGATTTTTTGCCGCGATCTGACTTCCGAAAATGCAGTGACAACGATTTACAATGAAAAGGACTCGTGGGGCACTGTGACCCTGATTGATTCCAAAATCCGTGGACAAAACTCCGCTGATCCCGGCATCCTTAATCAGCGCCACATGTATCTGCGCAGCGTGGAGATCACCGGCCATCCCATTTCGATTGATCATGCCGATAAAGGCCGTGACAAGGGCGACGTCACCGCTCCTGGTCTCATCGCCGAGGACACCTCGCACGCCAATGTTGCCGCGCCATTTCGTTTTGCTGGCGAAAAAACCTTCGCCGAGGCGGGTCCAGTCACCCATCTCCCCGTCAAGGAAACGCCCCAGGTGCCGTGGGAGGGCCGGTGGGTGAATCTGGAGTCCTTTGGCGCAGATCCCGAGGGCAAAAAAGATGCCAGTGCAGCCTTGCAGGCCGCCATTGACTCCGGCGCGGAGACGATTTACCTCCCGGCGGGCCGGGAGTTCCATTTCGACAGCGAAGTCATCATCCGCGGTCCGGTGCGCCGCATCATCGGGCTGGAGGGCCGCTTTTTTACCGAGGGAAAAGCCCGTTGGCGAATCGTCGATACAACAAATGATGCGCCGGCGGTTATCATCGAGCGCATGAGTAACCGCAGCGGTGGCCACACCATCGAGATCCTTCACGAATCGAAGCGCACCCTCATCGTCAGCAGCGTGATCGGTTTTGATGTTGTCGGCCAGGGCCAGGGCGACATTTTCCTCGATGACTTTTGCGGGCGGCTGAATCTGAACGCAAAAGGCCAGAGCGTCTGGTGTCGCCAACTCAACACCGAGCACGAAGGCACGATGTGTTTAAACAACGGCGGGAAACTGTGGATCCTCGGGATGAAGACCGAAAAAATCGGCACCATCATCGAGACCCGCAACGGCGGCACCACCGATGTTAGCGGCGTCTTTATCTACGCCAACCGGGGCTGGGAGCCGGACCTGCCCGCTTTTATCTGTCACGATAGCACCCTGACGCTGTGCGGCATCAACGAGCGAAACTACACCAAGCGCCCCATCATCATCTGGGTGCGCGAAACCCAGGGCGGTGAGACCCGCGACCTAAAAGAACGTCCCTGGGTCTATTTGAGCAAGTGAACGTGAAGGGAAGTTCTTCAAGCTGACCTGGACGGGCTACACCCCTCAATCCGACCGACGGCAAAAACAAAAGCAATTTCCTCTCAATCATTTCCTTTAAGATGGGCCTTGATAAATAAAACTCCTAGTTTTAACATCGTATCCCTGTGGTTTAAAAAGATTTTCATGAGCAAGGCAATTTTGTGTTTAGTTATAGGCTTTCATTCCATCTTCCTTCTTTCTGGAAATTCACAGCAACCACCGCCTCTGTCCGACGCAACGTGGTTTTTCGAACTTAACGGTACCAGTGTCGGACCTATCAGCCCAACTGTCCTTGCACAGTTAATCACTACCCGAACCGTTTCCGCCAACACAATGGTGTGGAACACCATCCCCAACTTCGGAAATTGGAGATCAGCCGGAACGATCCCGGAGTTAGCAGGACATTTCGGTGGATCTCCCACACCACCACCAGTCGTGTCACCGCCTATCATGCCACCAACATTTATGCCACCACCACTACAACCGCCGGTTTCTCCCCCTGTATCGGCAGGAGGTTATATCGCCAAAATAGGATTTGACGATCATTCCAGCAGCAGCGGCGAAAAACATACCTCGGCGTCGGAGATTTTGAAACAGGATCGTGCCAACTATCATCGTTTCGGCAAAAGGGATTCGGAAGATCAAAGTGACCCCTATCTGACGACAACAGAAAGCAGATCGTCTGCCACTTTCTCGATGTCTTCTTCAGTCAGCGCGGCAATACTCGATGCGTATCCCACGGTAAGAGTGGTCCCTGTAAACGGGGTATTTCACGTCTCGATCATATCAAACTGAGCTTTCTCAATGACTGGGAAAGTTTCGAGGCGATCTTTTGGTCAACCTATAATCGGGTTTGCCGGGATTCCCTTATGCGATTCGGTAATTGCTCAGGGAACCCGGAAAAGTGAACCTCTTCTAGAATCCGGGTTTGATCGTGAGCAGGGTGAGTCCGCTGAGGATTTTTCCCGGCGCGTAGGGAAATCTGGAATAGTGGAAAGCCCTGAATCGGAGCGAGCCCTACTTGCTTTTGATAAGGCCTATTCTCGATCAATCCTCGGCATCCAACGGACTAATTATCAGGTCTTCCTGAAAATGCAGGACGGAGCGGGCGTCGCCTGGCTCCCACTGGAAGACGGTTTGAGAGACAAGGCCTTCGAGGAAAGACTGGCGTCTCCCGATCTCACCGAAACTCTGCATGATAAATATCCCGCTGCTTTGTCGTTCGATAAATGGCCGGAAAATCTTGATCCCGGTAGATACCGCGTCGACGAGTTCTTCAAGACGGTTTACGGTAAGGATGCTTCCCAAGTCAGTAAAAATTTGGTTTCGGTTCAGTTTGCCGGCACAACTCTCAAATTTAATCAAAACAACGGAGCGGCGGAATCCTTGTCTAGGGTCGGGGTAAAAATGGCAGCAATCGTTAAGGAAAATCCAGCTTATCGAAAATACCTCGAACAAATCGGCTGGACCTTCACCTGGAGGAATATATCCGGTACCAACCGTCTCAGTGCCCACTCCTTCGGCGTGACAGTTGACCTCAACCCTGCTCTTGGCGGATACTGGAAGTGGGGATCTGGTAAGGACTTGCCAGATATGGAAAGGCGCCTTCGATATCCACCTGAAATTGTAGCCGCCTTCGAATCAGAGAATTTTATCTGGGGAGGAAAATGGTACCATTATGACTTGATGCATTTTGAGTATCGTCCCGAATTGTTCAGTTATTAGAAAATGCAAAATGAGTAGAACATCCAGCTTATACATTACCCTCAGCCTTGTCCTTATGTTGAGCCTTGGTCTGCCTCAAGACTCCGAAAAGATGGATCTCGATATGTTGCGAACCATGAAGCGTAATATGGATGAAGAGCAGAGGACCGACGAATCGGGCAAACTCGTTCCACGTGATCCCAACAAACAGAGGGAGTTTGGCGAGTTTTGGGGAAAATTCCGAGCTGCCGCGTTGGCAAAAGATTCGGCGAAGATCAAAACAATGACGAACCTACCGCTCGAAGCAATCGGCACCTGCGACGACGATCCGGTAATTCAAGTATCGGAGTTAGGTTTTACATCTGTATTTCGGGCTTTTCTAAAGAATGAAATCCCGAGAATCGAGTTTTTCGAGGAGGTGAGTCCGTTTGTCTCCGACAAATTGACCCGAGTCGGAGATATGGAGTTCAGGAGAACGAAAGAAGAATGGAAGCTTCACTCCATCTATATCGAAGGAGAAGAAGTTAAAGCGGCATTAAGTCAAAACCCGTAATCAATCCAGGCAGGAAGCGCCGATACACTATCGGTGCCTTTGTCTACACCAACCGAGGCTGGGAGCCGGACCGGCCCCATCGCCATCTGGGTGAACGAAACCCAGGGCACCAAGACCCGCGACCTAAAAGAGCGTCCCTGGGTATATTTGAATATTTGAACAAGTGAAGTGATTGAGACGAAATGAAAGCCATGGTGTGCCACCGAATTTCCAGCATCGATCTCACTGGTACGATCACGAACTCGGGACAAAGTTCATTACGACTTCTTCTTGTCTTCCACGGTTGATTTCAGATACAGTTCCCGCAGTTGCTTGAAGTTGGCTTCGGCAGGGCTGGAGGACATGAGGTCGTTGCCTTTGTTGTTCTTGGGAAAGGCGATGACTTCACGGATGCTGCGCTCCTTGCAGGCCAGCATGACCACGCGGTCAAGCCCGAGGGCGATGCCGCCGTGGGGTGGCGCTCCAAATTGGAAAGCTCCCAGAATGTGGCTGAATTTCTCGGCCTGCTCTGCCTCGCTAATCCCCAATACATTAAATAACTTGGCCTGGAGGGCACGCTCGTGGATCCGGATGCTGCCGCCACCGAGTTCGTTTCCGTTGAGGATGACATCGTAAGCTTCGGCGCGGATTTTGCCGAAGCTCGCTGGATCGTCGAGGAGGTGCTCATCCGCCGGTTTGGGTCGGGTAAAAGGGTGGTGAACGGCGTTCCATTTGCCCTCTTCCTCATCAAAATCGAGCAGGGGAAAGTCTACAACCCAAAAGAAATCCAATTCATCCTCTTTGCCTTCGAGCCAGTTGTTCATCTCACAACACTCGAGGCGGAGGCGACCGAGCACATCACAAACGGTCTTGCGTTGGTCGCAGCCGAAAAGGATGAGGTCACCTTCCTCAACATTCAGCTCTTTTTGGATGGCGGCTTTTTCAGCATCACTAAAGAATTTGATGATGGGGGATTTCCATTGTCCATCCTCCACTTTGATATAGGCGAGACCACCGGCTCCGGCTTCTTTGGCGATCTCTTCGAGTCGCTTGATCTGACCGGTGGTAACGCAGGCAAAGCCCTTGGCATTAAGGGCCCGGACTACGCCGCCTTTTTTCAGGACGCCGGAAAACACCTTGAATTCCGACTTGGTAAAGTGAGCTGAGAGATCAACGATTTCACTACCGATGCGTCGCTCGGGTTTGTCGCTGCCATAGCGATCCATGGCATCTTGGTAGTCAAGCCGCTCAAACGGAGTTTTGATATCCACATTGCGGGAAACTTTAAAAACGCCTACGAGTAATTCCTCGATCAGGGCGAAAATGTCTTCCGGCGTGATAAAACTGGCCTCGATATCCACCTGGGTGAATTCCGGCTGACGATCAGCCCGCAAATCTTCATCCCGGAAACAGCGGGCGATCTGGAAATAGCGCTCCATCCCCGCAACCATGAGGAGCTGTTTGTATTGCTGGGGAGCCTGGGGCAGAGCATAGAATTTGCCGGGGTTCAAACGGGCTGGCACCAGGAAATCACGGGCTCCTTCCGGCGTGGGGTTGGATAGAATCGGGGTCTCGATTTCCACAAAACCATGACTGTCCAGACCATCGCGAATTGACTTGGTGATGGCATGGCGAACCCGCAGGTTTTTATTCATCCGGGGGCGACGCAGATCGAGGTAGCGGTATTTCATCCGCATGTCTTCGTTGCTCAGTTCCTTATCGAGCTGGAAAGGAAGGACTTCTGCCTTGTTGAGGATTTTCAGGTCGGTCACCACGATCTCGATTTCTCCGGTGGCAATTTTTTCATTGGCGGTGGACTGGCCTTCGATTTCAGGTCGGTCATCAACCCGGCCTGTGACCTGGATAACATCCTCGCCACGAAGAGTTTGGCTCAAATTTACGGCATCGGAATTGTTCTCCGCCCGGAAAACACACTGGGTGACGCCTTCGCGGTCGCGAATGTCGATAAAAATAACGCCGCCCTGGTCCCGGACGGTATTGACCCACCCGCACAGGGTCACAGTTTCTCCAGAGTGCGACTTGCGCAACTCGTTACAATGATGAGTTCGATACATGGCTGATGGAATGGAGTGTTATTGGACTGTACCCTGTTTAATGGCGGACTGTACCCTGTTTAATGGAAGACTGTACCCTGTTGAATTGATGAAATAGAGTGGGTTCTAGACGTTGTCGATGGCGGCGATTCCGGGAAGTACTTTTCCTTCGAGCAGTTCGAGAGAGGCTCCGCCCCCGGTGGACATGTGATCCATCTGTTCCCCAAAGCCAAACTGGTTGGCAGCGGTGACGGAGTCGCCTCCGCCGACGATGGTGAGGGCGGCTTTGTTTTCGGCCATGGCCTTACCCACGGCACGGGTCCCGATATCGAATCCGGCCTTCTCAAAAACACCCATGGGCCCATTCCAAATCACGGTTCCGGCTTTGGCGATGATTTCGGAAAATTCCTCAATGGCTTTGTCGCCGATGTCAATGCCCTCGGCATCCGCCGGGACTTTGCCGCCTTGCTCCCAGGGAGCGGTCACCTCGGTGGGGGCACCAGCTTTGAATTCCCGGCAGTAGCGGGTGTCCGCTGCGATGTGGAAATCGATATTTTTGTCCTTTGCGGTCTTCAGGATGCCGCGAGCCATGTCCAGAGCGACATCAGTCCGTTCCGCGTAACTTTTCCCGATGTCATAGCCCTGGGCGAGCCGGAAGGTATTGGCCATGGCCCCACCGATGATGAAGGAATCGGCCTTTTCCATGAGGCGATTGAGAATCTGGATTTTGTCCGAGACTTTGGCCCCACCCATGATAACGACAAAGGGTTTTTTGGGATTTTCCAGTTCATCAACGAGGAATTTCAGTTCTTTTTCGACGAGGAAGCCCATCGCGTTTTGATCCACAAATTTAGTAACCCCGGCGGTGGAGGCGTGGGCGCGGTGAGCGGTTCCAAAGGCGTCGTTGACATAAATATCGGCAAGTTCGCCGAGTTGCTTGGAAAAATCCTCGTGGTTTTTGGTTTCACCGGGGTAGAAGCGCACGTTTTCGAGCAGGAGGATTTCTCCATTTTGGAGGCTGGTCACGGTGGCTTCGACCTTTGGTCCAACACAGTCGTCCACAAACTGA
Organism: Verrucomicrobiales bacterium; assembly: GCA_041742015.1. Lineage (GTDB taxonomy): Bacteria > Verrucomicrobiota > Verrucomicrobiia > Verrucomicrobiales > DEV007 > Arctic95D-9. Next base: position 8,692 of record JBGSJM010000042.1, read on the forward strand.
ACTGGTTTACCGATCAGCTCGCTGAGTTTTTCAGCGACGGGTTTGAGGCTGAATTTGGGGTCTTTTTCACCATCGGGACGACCAAAATGAGACATCAGGATGACCCGGGCACCGGCATTGCAGAGATATTCAATCGAAGGAATAGCGGCTTCGATCCGGGTGGAGTCTGTGATGCGACCGTCTTCGGTCGGCACGTTAAAATCGACGCGCATGAGAACGCGTTTGCCTGCGGGTGAAAGATCGCGAATGGATAACTTTGCCATGACTTAGTTGATAGTCTTGAGTTGATAGTTGATAAATCAGACCATCAACTATCAACTCAGGACTATCAACTCCTAAAGCACTTGGACAACAAAAAGGGTGGTGTCGTCTTTCCCAGAGGCTTGGAGAGACTCCTTTAAGAGAGCCTGAGCGGTTTCCTCGGGGTTGCGACCCCGGTCCTGGCTTTCTTGAAACTCGCTGCGGATCCGGTTGGTCCAGAGGCCGTTGATCAACCCATCACTACAAAAAAGAAACCACATCCCCGAGTGCAGGGGCACTGAGCCGATCTGGGGCTCCAGAGTGGAGGTACCGATGCCGATGGCCTGGTAGAGAACATTCCGCTCCGGATGGACGCGGGCTTCGCGCTCCTTGATTTTTCCATGATACTCCAGCTCGCCGACCCGGGTGTGATCGATGGTCAACTGGGTGAGTTCGCCGTTGTAAAAGCGATAAATTCGACTGTCCCCGGCGTGGGCAAAGTGCATTTCCTTTCGGGTGAAAAGCCCGCAAACCAGGGTGGCTCCCATGCCTTGCACGGCAGGTTTGGCATTGCCGATCCGGTTGATGTGGTGGTTGAGATCCATAACTGCCGAAGCAAGATGGCGCAGTGGATCAGCATTACCCTCAAAGTGGCCCATCCGCGCAGGTAAAAACTGGCGCAATTCTTTCACCGCCAGCCAACTGGCATATCCTCCGCCTGGTCTGCCACCCATCCCGTCGCTGACGGCAAAAACAACGCCGCGCTCGGCGATATTGAGATCACCAGACAAATTAAGTTCTTCCGCCCAGCCATCGTCCGAGGCAAAAACGGAGAGACAATCTTCGTTGCCGGGTTTGCGTTTCCCATCCACACTGATGCCGAACCAGTTGACCGTGAGCGAGGCTGCGTCATTTTGATCAATCTCGGCATCGCGGGGCAGGATGTGAGCCAGCTCAAAATCGATCACGCAGAAACAGCCTCTCGTGGAGTGATAGGTGATGTTCCGGGGGAAGGGGTCTTCGTGAACCACCCCGAAATTTTTTTCCAGATCTGCGAAGAGTTCAGCGGCTTTGGCATCGCTGATGTTTTCGACGGAATGGCCGCAGTTGGTGGTGATCAGCGTGAGAGTGGCGGGATCACTATCGATATAGCGTGGGACGTAGTCGCAGCCGCGATCTTCGAGGACTTTAAGGACTCGCACCTCATTTTCAAAGCGTTCTTGAGCCCCGGTTCCCCGGAAGGTTTTGTGGACTCGTCCATCATAGCCAATTCGGACAATGGAGCGAAGGCCGTCTTTTGCAATTTTCACATGAAGACTATCAACCACCTACGTTCAACTATCAACTCTCTTCCGGGCTTCGCGGGCATTGGCTTCGATGGCAGACCAGTTTTTCTCGGCAATTTTGTCCCTCGGGGCGATCCAACTACCCCCGACTGCGGCGATCAGGTTGCTCTGAATATAGCTGTGCAAATTATCCAGGCTGACTCCGCCGAGGGGAATGAATTTCAGCCCGAGATGCAGGTAGGGAGCGGCGATATTGGCTAGGTGGGAGAGCCCACCGGCTGATTCCGCCGGGAAATACTTGAGTAAATGGCAATCGTTCTCCACCAAGGCGATGTCGATATCCGTTGGCGTCATCACCCCTGGGCCAAAGGGGAGACCTTTCTTTTTGGCGTAGGCCATGACCCCGGGATTTACGCCGGGCGAGACGCCGAAGTCCGCCTCGGCATCGATCACTTCATCAACTTGGTCCCGTCGCAGGATGGTGCCGATTCCGGCAGTTATTTCCGGGAAAGCCTGGCGGATGGCCCGGAGCGCCCCGATCGCAGCCGGGGTCCGCAGGGTGAGTTCCATAATGTCAACGCCGCCGCGAAGCAGTGCCTCCGCGACTTGCAACCCCTCGTCTTCATGATTAACCACCAAAACGGCAATCAATTTCGAGTCCTGGATTTTCTTTCCGATGGGTGAATCAAGGCTGAGCAAACTCATAATCTGGCACTGTTAAGAAGTATTTAACATTTCTCAACTAATTTAACTTTTTAATATTTTAGAGAATTGACGCTGCTGATTTCTATCTCAGTTGCCAGAGTTTTAATCACTGGATGTTCCAGCTTTGACTCGAACAATTCTTCGGTAGTTTTCTTGATGGCGGTCGGAATTTTTAGGGCCAGCGACTCGATTCGATTCATTAAATCAGTGGGTTTTAGTCTGATTTCTCCGGCTAGTTGCTCCCATTTTTGCCTGCCGATATGGCTGATTCGATATTCACCTCCGATCTTCATGGCCAATTTAGCCTTCCTCGGATTGACAATGGCTGGGTACGGAAGCGAACTAATCATATCGTAAAACGGAGCCAGTCTTACCTTTTGATTTGGAGCGATCATCAGAGAGTAGTTTTTGGCATGTCCGTCAGTCCCCGCAATCATCAAATTCAATGCCAAGGCCTCGATAAACCTCCATATATCAACACTGGGTTTGGACGAGTAGTCGCGCAAAAGGCCCACCACATCTGCGGGTGACGGTCCACCTTGATTTTGATATTTTAGATGCGGAGAAATGGCAAGAGCCTGGCAAAAATCTTCCTGATGTACTCTGATGATTTCCTGGCTTCGCTTGTCTTCAATACGATCGTATCTTTTGACGACAAAAACCGGATGTTCCCCAAAATACTCGACATACGATTTTGCGACGGATAAACCCAAATTCGCCGCGAGGCGCAGGCAAAAATGCTCATTTTCAGCTAAGCCATCAAATTCCCCGGTGGAAGGCTTCAGAATATGGTGGTGGGCTCGTTTCCTATTGGAACTCCCCATTTTTGGGTATTTTCGTCGAAACGAAGCGCGGTTTTGGCTTGAGCCCCGGCGAGGCTGAAATGGCCTTCGTCGGTTCCCAATCTGGAAGCGCCATGGTTATGGACCAATAGGTCGATTCTATGTGACATTTCTTCGTGGGTCAGCCACTTGATGTGACCTGTCCCAGTCAGATTCAGCCAAGTTTCGGCTCTCTCGGGGCGCACAAATTGAACGGCTCCGGCACATTCTTCGCCAATATGTGATAGAAGGCTGAAAGCGTGACGGGGTGAAACCTGAAAGTTTTTCCCCCATTCATTTAAAATGGTGCCGTTGTCCGGGAGTAGTCCCCAAAGAAATGGGTCGATTTTATTATGTTGATGAACAGAAATGGCCAACGGCATCGATAATGAAAGAGGATGCGCTGATTCTTTATTTCTCCACTCTTCATCATAAGAAAAGGTCAGCCTGTCTTTGGCGCGATCCCATTCTACGACTCCAACCAGTTTTTTCTGAATATAGGCAAACAATTGTCTCTTCTTCATGACTTTTTAATGACCATCAACCAGATCATCAAGGTCGAACGGAGCATCAAATTTTTTTTCTGAGGTCGGAAGGTCGACATTGAGAGGGATTTCAAGAGCGTTTAGAACCCTGAGCACATGCACGATTTGAGCCCCTGGTTTTCCATTTTCGAATTCGTTTACCCATTGTCGCCCAACTCCCGAACGTGTTGCCAAATCCTCCTGACTCCAATTGAGTCTCTTTCGTTGCTCGCGGACGATAGAGGCCAACTCATGAACAGTGCGAATAAACATAACGGCAGGTGGATGTGATACAAGTCAAATGTCGTCGATAGCCGACAAACAGAAAATGTCGTCGATAGCCGACAAAAGTCAAATATCACCGATAACCGCTAATCAGTTTTGAAACAAAATCCGATCTATCGGCTTTTGATATTCCAGGAGTTCTCCCGAAACAATCTCCTTCACAGTGACCCGGCGTCCAG
>JBGSJM010000043.1:0-4443 GCA_041742015.1 Verrucomicrobiales bacterium
CTTTAACCGATGCCTGTATCGGTCAAAGGTAGCGAAAAGGAAACAGGAGTCAGCAGGCAGCGCCTCAAACGAGGAGAAAATCCAAGTTGGGCGTGATACAGGCATGGAGTCTTAGCACCTCAATAGTACCGTTTGAAAGCCGGGTAACCTACCCAGAGGGAGCCGGTGAGTAGGGAAGTGAAAACGGTTCGGGAGCGTTTACCAACGCAGCCTGAGGCCGGGGTGTCCGGGTGGAGAACTGATCGGTGTGAACCACTTGGTGAGATCCTGAATCTCACGCAAATGTGAAACCAATGCACCATCAGATAGCACACTGGAATCGCGAAACTCTACACAGGAGGAACCGGATGCGGTAATCCCGCTCGTCCGGGTCTGTGGGGGAGGGAGAGGGTAACCTTTCCCTCTACCCGGAAGCCCTTTTGTTTGAGCCGTCGTTCCGGCCGGGATTGAGGGGGGGTAGCTCCACCTAATAATCAAATATTTACACCAATTTCGAGTGATCCAAATTTCTTAGTTGGTGCCATTCAGGTGCCAAATTTCTTGTTTTCAGTTTCCGGTGTTTCATACTTACCACGGCCATCTTAGTTGGTTTTAACCACAAAGATCACAAACGATACTTTGATCGCTTTCATGATCCCAACGCCCTTTAGCCGGAGTCTCAGAGGCAGATGGAATGCCTGATGATAGCCTTCTCCTGACGGAGCACGAAAGGAGATTTATATAATTTCCATAATAAATGATGTGCTTTTGCTGCTTTGGGGCGATATTCGGATATGAAATTTCAGACTTTGGTCATACTTGCCGTTTTGAATGCCGGAACCATGCTTGCCCAGGGAAGATTGTTAGACTCGGAATTAGAGTTTTCTCAACGGTTCGGGCCGCCAGTTTCCAAAGCAAAAGCGGATGAATACGGGAGTCGAATGATCAGCTACTCAAAAGATGGCTGGAGAATCCGCGCTTGGTTTGTCAACGACGAGTGCCATAAAATTTCGTATTTCACTGCAAACTTTAATCGCCCCACTCCCGATCAGATTGACGCTCTTATGCAGGCGAATTCCGGCGGCTACACTTGGGCCATCCAAAAGGATAAAATGACTGCTGCAAATTTGATTTTGCAGTATATCGGAAGCTACGTTCGAAGTGATAAAGAAGCATATTGTGACAAAAACGCTGCCGGGGTGACGTTTAAATCCTCCCGATGGTAACGGAACGAAATCAGCGACAAAGAGGAGCGGGACTCGGCGAGGAAGGCGATTCCCAACTTTTGACAGCAATTTCCAAAAAAGCGCCCTTTGAACCTGAGTGTCAAAGATTGAGGATGCTTTCCGGTATTTAGACAGTGCCCTTTACCCGCAAATTCTTTATCTGTCCCCACTCCTGTTTTCGTGATGTTTCATCAAGTTTGACGGCAAGAAACGCCTGCACTTCCTCCTTCGACAAATTCGAAGGCATAAAAGTCATTTTGGTGATGGAAGCGGGGAAAAAACATTTCCTTTATTGTGATCTTTGTGATCTTTGTGATCTTTGTGGTTAAATCAAATTTATGTGAAAACCAATATGAGTGATAACGAGGTGAAGATGCTGTGTGATCAGGTGCGGCAGACGAGCTATGACATTCATGCTTACCACGGCCACGGGCACTTGGAGAAGGTCTATGAAAATGCATTGGCTCATCGCTTGCAGAAGGCGGGGCTGGAGGTCAAACAGCAGGAACCAATCAAGGTTTATGATGAGGATGAAACGGTGATTGGAGACTACTTTGCAGATATTCTGGTGGAGGGCTGGCTGATCCTGGAACTAAAAGCCGTTAAGGCCCTGGCTCCTGAACACGTTGCCCAGATCATGGGTTACCTGAAGTCTGCCCGCCTCAAACATGGCCTGCTCATCAACTTTGGTTCTTACCAATTCGAGATCAAAAAGTATGCCCTTTAAGATTGATTAACCACAAAGAACACAAAGAACACAAAAGTTGCTCTGAACGCCTACCCTCAATTCACCCGCGTCGGATCCAGCTCCATCAAACTCTCGATATCAACCCGAGTACCATGGCCATTTGAGCCATTTGAGCCATTCACCGCCGCCGCGAATCGATTGGTTTCGGTGCTCCGGCTGACGGGTTCGCGAACTCCCGCGACAGCCGCAGATTCCGGAGTAGCTCCGGCAGTGGCTTTTATGGCCGGGGTATCACCCTGGTTCTGACTACTGCGGTATTTGAGGAGGTGATCGGGGAAGAGGCGCTGGAGGTGGATCTTTTCCCCTTCGCTGGCGGTGACTGCGGCCAGGGCCACGGTTAAGAGATTGGTCATGAGCTGATCCTCCAGGGCTTCACGGTTGTTGCTGACCGCTCCCTTCTTGACCTCGGTCTCGCCGATGGCGCGCATCTGGGCGGCTCTTGCGGCGTGGAAGCGCGGGATCACCCCGGCGGTGCCGTTCCCAGCCTGGGTACCGATAAAGGCGGCGACGACCTTGGCAGGCAAATCACTCTCATACTTCTTGAGCGCCGCCTCATAAGCTTTCATCTTTTCACTGATGTTTTTCAGATTCGCGGCCCGGTAGTCGGTAATGCCGTAGGGGTAAAAATGATTGTACTCGACCGAACCCTTGCCCCAGTTAGATTTCATGAGTCCTTCGTGCTGGCTGACCAGTTCGAGAAACTCCTGCCTCGTCTCCGTCATCATCTGGGTGAGACTTTTCTGCACTCGCAGGTGAATCGACTCATCACTCATCGCCCCGAAGTAGCCTTCGTGATGTTCGAGAGTGGCCTGGGCCAGTTCACTGAAGCGGGGATTGGCGGCGAGCCGCTCGATGCTTTCTATCGAATACGCGAAAAGCTTCTCATCGCTAATCTTGGGTCTGCGAAAGGGTTTCGAAAACAAGGAATCTAAATTAACCATAACGGGGCATTTAAATCAGGAAAAAGAAAAAAGTCAATATTGATATTTAATTTTTCTTAAGCAAGCCCTCCACTTCGCGCATTTCCCCTCAAAAAGTGAATTCCCGGGCTGTCAGATTCGGCAAAGGGGTTCCACAAATGATTTATCGGTATGTCACCGGTGGAAGTGGTGATAACTGATAGTCATAATTGAGAATCCCAAAGTGGAAATGGGGTTCCCAACCTTGTGAACCCCATTTCCAAATTGGAAGTAGTGATAAATGATAGTAATTATTGAGAATTCCAGAATGGCAATAGGCTTCACAACGTTGTGAACCCCTTTTCCACTTGTGGCAATGCCATTCCCAAGGTTGTGAACCCCTTTTCCACCAGCGACAGGTCGATAATCGAAAACGTAGGTCGGTTTTGCGCTTGGCGAATTGGGATTTTTGATTTGTGGAACCCATTTCCGCCGATGAGCGGATCGGAAAGTGAAAGCAAGAAGGAGGTTCTGAAAATAGAAAGGGGCATTTCACACAGAGTTTAATCATCTGCCCGGAGTTGATCGGGGATCGGTAAAATTTGAATCGGGCTTTCAAGCCTCTTTTCAAATAGAGTGAGGGCCACATTCATGTCCGAAATTCCGTGGGCATGTGATTGAAAACAACTGGTCTGGCCCCACCCTTTATGGCCTCCCAAACTTCATATTTTAAAAGCGGTTGGCACACAACGCGCTATGGTTGGGTTGTATCGTTCAAATTCTAGAACCAGTCGGGAATGTCCACTTGGTTGCGCAAACGTTGCAAGATCACGAAGCGCCTCTTGCATCTTTGCCAGAGTGGCATGCTCGCCCGTTCCGATTACTTTTCTGTATCGTTCTGTTTTTTTCTGAAAACTACCATCATTAATATGATGAATAGCATTGCCATAACCCCTATAGCATACGCGCCCTTAAATGAGCCCTTCTGCACAGCCTTTGATTGCGGCGTTTCCGATATAGCTTTGTTTTTGGATTTTTCGCGGTTCAGCGATCCTTTGGTACTTGGTTCGACTTTTTTGTGATTTTTAAGATAAGTCACAACGTCAGAAATCTTATCCGCAGATTGTAATTCGCTTGAATCAATAAGCATTTCTTTTGTCGATTCAAGTCGTTCGATATCGCTTGAGTCTCCAAATTTTTGAAACCAATTCGCAATTCCGAACTGTACTTCAAACGATGGTAAATCCATGAATTTGTAAACTATTTCTCTCTCCAAAACCAAGTCTTTTGAATTAAAAATTTCTAGTCCCATGCCTATGATTGCAACCCGCTTCAACATAGGAATCCCTATTTCCGGTTCAGGGCCAGCAAATTCTCCGGCCCTTATCCATTGATTTAGGTCGTTACTAAATTCCGCTTCGTCTCTTAGAATACGATGGAGGTCTCCTAGAATTTCCTCATTGTAGCCGCCTAGCAAATTTAAAGCGCGAAGACCGCTTATTATATCCAAATCAGTAAAGTTTGGATCATTACTTGCAATCGCATTCTTCGTAAATTCCCAGACTTCTGTTTCCCTACCTTTCAGATTCTT
>JBGSJM010000044.1:0-17748 GCA_041742015.1 Verrucomicrobiales bacterium
AATATCAAGTTTTCTTAGATATTTGGGTGGCAAGCTTTAAAAACTGGGCTAACTTCACCGAGTTTGGATTCTAAGCGACTGAAATTTTTTAGTCGCCACAACCAATCCAAGTCATTTTTCATGGCTTCGAAAACGGCACAACAGAGAACAAAAAACCGAGAAGAAAGCAATCCCGGAGAATCCTGGTGGATTGAAAGTTACGGTATTAACGAAATCGTGGCTTTAATAATCGGCGGGGTTTCGGCGATGGTTCTCCTTTCATTGTATTCTTACTCGCCTTCGGATCTTCCCAAAACGATGCCAGCATGGGTTCCATTCAGCCACATCGAAGGTCCATCGCAGTTTGGTGGTAATTTTGTGGGACCATTTGGAGCAATCGTTGCGGGATTTCTCTATTTTTCAAGTGGTGCAGCTGGGTATCTGGTGCCGACAGCTCTCATTTTGTGGGCCATTCAAATGGTTACCACTCGACGTGGCTTGGGAATTCGAAATTTTATCGCCTTGAGTTTACTGGTAGTTTCCGCAGCTTGTTTAGTTGATTGCCAAAAGTTTTTCTTCGGCGGATGGGTGGAAAGGTATCAATTACCAGGAAGCCCCGGGGGCTGGGTGGGATACCACATCGGGAATGATTTATTGGTGAAGTTGTTTGGACCGGCGGGTTCTTTTATTATTATGGGAATCGTGGCCATCCTGACATTAATCGTCGTTACTGGAATCCATCCGTTCCGCTTTTTTCGCAAGCTCAATTTGGTGTTTTCACGATTCTTTAAGGGTATAAACTGGGAGAAAAAGTGGAGTCTCTGGTCTGGGTTGAGCCCACTGGACGATGTATTCCCGGCCAACCGGATCGGGACTGCACCAAGAACCATTTCGATTATTTCAACCCTTAGCGATGACTTCTCGTTTGATACACCTCCTTTGGTCGTGGAGAACCACTTTCGAGAAGTGGCGGTTCAAGAATTCGAACCTGACGCTGTTTCAGTTCAAGAAGTAGCAAAGTCAGTTGTTTCCAAAGTGGGCAGAGCAAGAAAAATTATAGACAGTTCTCAGAAACGACATACGGATGGTTCACTCCTGCCTGAAATTCGTAAAGAGAAGGTATTAAAGCCCAAATTTCATAATTATGAACTTCCCAGCGTGGAGTTGCTGAGTTACGCCAAGGAACTCGATCCCTCTGAGATCAGTGATGAAGCTTTGATTCAGATTCAAAATTTGATTATCGGGACTCTTCAGAGTTTTAAAGTTGATGTGGAGCCCGGTGATATCACTCGGGGGCCTACGATCACTCGCTATGAAGTTTATCCTTCGGCGGGCTTAAGAGTAAACAAAATTACGACCTTGAAGGATGATATCGCGCGGGCCACCCGCGCCGAACGGGTTAACATTCTCGCTCCGATTCCAGGAAAAGATACTGTCGGAATTGAGATCGCGAATTCGGTAAAGGCGACGGTGGCGCTTCGGGAGCTTTTTGAAAGTGAAGCTTTTTACCACTCAACCGCACGCTTGCCGTTAGTGTTGGGTAAAGATGTATACGGACAGACTATCGTGGGTGATTTAGCAAAAATGCCTCACCTACTTGTCGCTGGTGCCACGGGCAGTGGAAAGAGCGTATGCATCAATACCATTATCGCGAGCTTGCTTTATCGGTTTACCCCGGATGAACTTAAATTCATTATGATTGATCCCAAGGTGGTGGAGATGCAGCTTTACAATGACCTGCCACACATGGTATTGCCGGTGGTCACCGAACCCAAGAAGGTTCTCCTCGCATTGCGCTGGGTCATCAATGAAATGGAAAGCCGCTACGCGATGTTCGCCAAAAAGGGTGTTCGGAATTTCGAGTCGTTCAACACCCTAAGAAGCCGAGAGGTAAAAGCTCGGGAACAGGCTGAACAGGCAAGGTTACAACCCGATTTATTCAACTTCCAAGCTGGAGATGACTTTTTCAGGTTTAACGAAGAGGATCTAATTTGCAGTGATTTTCCTGAGAGCCTTCCTTACATCGTCGTAATCATCGATGAGTTAGCTGATCTAATGCAGACCGCTCAAGCAGATGTGGAGACAGCAATAGCCAGAATTGCCCAGAAAGCGCGGGCTGCGGGGATTCATTTGATTATAGCCACGCAGACCCCAAGAGCAGATGTGATAACCGGCACAATTAAGGCAAATATTCCCTCCAGAATTGCCTTCCAGGTGTCATCAAAAACTGACAGTCGAATTATCCTTGATGAAAATGGTGCCGAAAATCTAGTTGGTAAAGGGGACATGCTGTATCTGCCACCTGGCAGTGCACAGTTGATTCGCGTTCAAGGGGCCTTGATTACTGATGAAGAAGCGCATGCCCTTGTAAAAGCATGTGCCACACAGGGAGCTCCTCATTTTGAAGATTTGGATTCGGATGGTGAAGGTTTTGGGCAGCAAGAAGAAGAAAATGAAGAAGGTATAACGGATGCGGATGAGGTTGTTATTACCAAATGTATGGAAGTCATTTTCTCAGAAAAAAAGGCGTCGACTTCGCTGTTGCAGAGAAAGTTGCGACTCGGCTACACCAGAGCAGCCCGAATGATCGACATTCTGGAAAAAAGGGGCATCATCGGCCCTGGAGATGGAGCTAGGCCCAGAGATATTCTGGTCGATCTTAGCTCAGATCACGAGTGATATTGCTCAAAATTCCACCGCCATGCCAATTCTTCGGCATGGCGATAGAGAACTAAAGAAATTTAGGATTTTGAAATGGCGGTTTGTGGAGTAGGATTTTTTCCGTAATCCAGAAAGTTTCCAAAGGTGGAAAGGCCTATTCCCCTAATCTTGACGAGATCTTCGATCTGGTTAAAGGGCCTCGCACTGATGATTGACTTGCATCTGCTGGCGGCAATTCCCTTGATCGCGATGAGGTTCTGTTCAGTGCCTTCATTAAGCAGCTTAAGAACTTGGGATTTCTGCTTCGCGGTTAACTCTTCGGAAATAGTCGCAGCCTTTTGAAGTTTGATTTCGTTCGCGGAAGGTACTTTTGAGGATGATTCCGGGGAGGCTGACTCTTTCATTTCTTCCGACTTTACCGGAGTGCTGAGAATGGAAAGAATGACAAGGCTGAGGAGTGTTGGTAATGATTTCATTGTGTTTTTTTGATTAATGTTAATTGGAACATTTAAATAATTATTCACATTGTTCAAATTAGCAAATCATTTTTGCGAAAAAACAAAAACGCAGTCACGCCAGAAAGGGTGGGGCTGGCGAATTCTTCTACTACCTACGACTTAATTGCAGATCGAAGCGAGCTAATTGCGGGAGCGACTTTTATTTACGGCGGCACCAGCCACAGCACCGACTCCAGCTCCGATTAAGGCACCTTTTTTGTGGTCGTCACCATCGGCAATGACTGTCCCGATGATTGCCCCAGCGGCTGCTCCAGTGCCTACTGTCTTTTGGTTAGGGGTGCAGCTTACGGCGACGAAGCTCAGAATGATGAATAGATTGAGGAGTAATGGGTTCATTTTAGTTTTTATGCAGTTTTTTGGTTGATGGAACGCAGGTTAATTTACCGCGAAAAAGTCAGTGCTCTTATATAGACGTCTGAATTTCTAAAAGTAAGAGAATTAAGATCTGGTTTTGATATGAAAAATAAATTGGTTTGTGAGACCGAAGTAAAATACCAGCGCAACAGTCTTTTTCAACGGTTTATGGTAGTGCAACCAAGTATGTCCGTTCACGAGTGATGAGAGTCAATGATCTGACGCTTCCCGCATTCCCTTGCCTTTAAGTGTTCAATTTTCATCACTTAAAGGTGGTTTGGCGGTTCGATCAAAATCACGTAAAATCATTGGATGAGCACCAAAGTAGGGTTAGGATCAATAATAGTATTTTAAGGCGTTTTGAAAATATTCTAGTTTACGGAAATTAAGGTTTTTCATTTATTAATTTTGCGTTCATTATGAGTTACCACATTTATAGAAAATCTCCCTCAGAATTGGTCATTAAAGGGGCTTCAGGCGAATTTAAGCTAGTCAAAGTTTCGGATTTTGACGAGCTTTTCCGGAGTAATGATCCGGTAACTTTGGTAGGTGAATGGTTTAAGGCTGGCAGCCCTGATACCGCCCCGAAAACGGACATGCCTATCCGGCCTCCAATTGGAACCCAGGAAATCTGGGCAGCGGGGGTGACCTATTTCCGAAGCAGGACAGCCCGAATGGAGGAAGCCGAATCCGGTGGCGGCGATATCTTTTACGACAAAGTTTACGAAGCGTCCCGTCCCGAGCTTTTCTTTAAATCCACAGCCAGTCGAGTCCGCGGGCACGGCGATGCCGTTTGTATTCGGTCGGATTCATCCTGGGATGTTCCAGAACCCGAATTAACCCTGGCGATTTCAAGTGCTGGCAAGGTATTTGGTGTAACCATAGGTAATGACATGAGTTCCAGAAGCATCGAGGGGGAAAACCCACTGTATCTTCCCCAAGCGAAACTCTACAAAGGCTCATGCGCCATCGGTCCTTGCCTGGTCGTGGGAGAGCTTCCTGCCAAAGAAACGATGATTCGATTAAAGATCACGCGGAGCGGCGAAGAAAAGTTTAGCGGCGAAACCAATGTTGGCCAGCTCAAACGGGGATTTGACGAGCTGGCTGGTTTTTTGTTCCACAGCAATGAATTTCCCAACGGGGCTTATTTGATGACGGGAACGGGTATTGTCCCCGACTCCGACTTTACCTTGCAGGCAGGGGATGAGGTGGCCATCAGCATCGACGGCCTCGGAACCCTGTTAAACACCATCGAAATAGCGTGAGGTCGCCTACCTTTAGCCGATCCCTTCGATTTTTGTAATTCCCGGAACAGGGACTCCACCCGGCTTAAAGGATTGATCCCATTGGGTGTTTTCTTCACCAGGAAACAAATCTTCTCCCGCCGCCATGGCGCCATCCCATGAAACTTCCTGGCCGGTATGGGCTGACATTCGACCCATGATAGCCATCATGGTAGAGTGCATCATCCTTTGTCCGTCGTTGATGAATTGGCCGCTGCGAATTGATTTGAATAATTCGTCGTGTTCGATTTGGTACATGTCAGGCTCACCGCTGCGGGGCTTACGGTATCGCCAAAGCTGCTTGCCATCATTATCCACAATATACGGGTCGGGTCCACGACCAATGACTAGAGTCCCCTTGGTACCTCTTACAAAGTCGGCATTTTCATTGGAGCACCCCGGAGTCTTGCGAGAGGCTAAATGACACCAGACGTTATTCGGGTACTCGTAGGCAACATGATAGTGGTCAAATATGTTTCCATCCGCCTGAGGCGCGGAAAGCCCACCAACAGCTCGGCAACTGATCGGATTTTTATCTCCCATCACCCATCCGATTTTATCCACCGAGTGTACCGCCTGCTCGACCAGTCCACCGCCACCCAGCCAGGTGTAGTTATACCAGTTGCGGATCTGCCATTCAATGTCGCTCATTCCTGCGGGCCTTTCCGAGGGATTCATATGGGGTTTGGAATGCCCGGAATAGTAGGTGGCATAGACGCTGGTGATGTCACCGATGAGTCCCTCCTCCATCACTTTCTTGTAGGCTTCAACACGGCTGGGCGCATAACGCCAGCAAAAACCTGCCACGATTGAGATGGGTTTTCCAGCGGCAGTATTGATCGTTTCGTAACAATGACGCACCCCAGCAGCGTCAACCGCCATTGGCTTTTCAGCAAAGATGTGTTTTCCGGCTTCCACCGCAGCACGCAGGTGAAGGGGACGGAACCCCGGAGTTGTGGTGAGCAGAACCACGTCCACCCCACTGTCCAGAACCCGCTTATATCCGTCCAACCCGACAAACTGGCGGTCGGCAGAAACGTTTAGTTTAGTTGAGACTTTTGGGTCTTTTTTGATGGAAGCGAGTGCCGTGTCAATTCGGTCCTGAAAAACATCGGCCACAGCATAAAGCTCCAAATTATCATCTGCAGAAAGCGCCTGAACGGCCGCCCCGGTTCCTCTGCCACCGGTGCCGATGAAACCAATCTTTAGTTTTACGGTCGGATCTATGCCCGCGCCGCGCACGACACCCGTTAAGGTGCTCGCCGCCACTGTTGCCCCAGCTGCGGTTTTAATAAAATTCCGCCGATCCGATAACGCTTTTTTTTCTCTTGATGGAGTCATAGCCGGACGGTAAGCAAAAGAGAACATCCAAGCAAGAGGTTGCTGAATACGTAAATGAGGACGAACCTAGGCCTTTTCCTGATGGCATCTTACCAAATGCGAACGCGTTTCTGTCCCTACCTCTTGTTAATCTCTCTCTTTATCGTTCTGTTGGCTACACCACAGAATGCCCGCGCACACAAGGTCTCCGCTGCATCCATGATCGTCCACTTGAATACAGAGGATGAGCGAAATTTCAAAATTTCCGTCCAATTGGATGTCGAATCCAGCGGAGACCAGGCCCTGGATGATCAAATCGGTCCCGAAGACGCCGGGCGTGCTTTTGTGGAAACCAATCTCGCCGTCCTAATTGATGAAAAAGAGCAACCTCTTCAATTGACCACTGAAATCATCAATCAATCAGATGCTGATACCCCAGTGGAACTCCAGCGTCTCTCTGTTCTCGTTAATTGGATCGGAGAATTGCCTAAAAACGGAAAGTCCTTTTCAGTTTATCTCAAACCGACATCCGAGATGTCAATTGTCATGGTGACGGTTAAAAATGGCGTCCCTGAAAGACGGTTACAGGCAATTTATGCAGACGAATACAGCCGCTCCGAAAACATCGAACCTATCGTAAAAGGCAATCCGTTTGATCAACCTTCCGCAGAAGCCAGCGCCCCCATTACAGTAACCGAGGTCGCACCCGTTCACCGTAACTCCGCAGGATTCGCAAAATTTCTAAAGCTGGGTGCCCGCGCCTCCCTATACAAAACGTTCCTGCCGCTAGCCTTACTCCTCTCCATAATCCTGTTGCGGGGTAGTCTTAAATCTCTGATTTTACCCATAACCTGGTTTCTGGTCGCCCACAGCATTGGGATTTCACTAGCTGCGATGGGTCTGACCCCCCTTTTTCCCTGGTCGCTCTCGATTTGCGCCGGGCTGTTGGTATGTCTTTCAATCGATAACCTGTTTTCCTTCAAATTTAGATGGTGGAGATTTGTCGCTGCCGCCGTTGGTGGTTTTTTGCTGGGCCTTGTGATCTCCCAAAGCAGTGCATTTACTCAACTTGGAGAAGTCCCTGTAGGACTCAAATTCTTTATCCCCTTTCAGCTTGGATTGATTGTGGTATTCCTACTCGCATCATTCCTTTTCGGCATCCTGGTTAATCGGTGCGCAAGATTTCCTTTTTTTCGGAAATACATCGTGATCCCTCTTTCGATAGTCACTGCTGGGATTGGAGTTTTCCTGCTTTTAGGTGCCCAACCTGGAATTGATCAATGGCTCAAGTAGTCGGACGGATCCTTTGGTTGATCGTTTTTAGCACCTCTTTACTGCTGGAGTTTCCGTCCTTTTTAAGGATCATCCCGACCCTTTTCTCCAGGAAAAGCCGCTCTTCAGGTGTTGGCTCCATTCCAGTCATCACGATTACCGGAATGGTTTTGAGTTGCGGGTCTTTCTGAACAATTTTCAGAAATTCAAAACCATCCATTTCCGGCATCATCAAATCCAAAACAATGGCTGCGGGCCGGGTTTTTTTGAGGATTTCAAGACCTTCGATCCCGTTGGCAGCAAAGGAACTCTCCCACCCAGACTCTTTGAGGAGGCGAGCCAGAACCTCGCAGGCCTCCACATCGTCATCGACAATTAGCAGGTTCCGCTGCGGTGCGGCGCGGGTCGCTCGCGACATCACCCGACTGAGGCGCTCGATATCCACGGGTTTCACCAAATAATCCTCCACATCTAGGGCAAACCCATTTTCCGCATCTGCCATGATTGATACCATGATCACCGGAATACTCTCCGTTTCTGGTGATGCCTTTAATTCTTTCAAAACCGCCCAACCATCCCGCTGCCCCGGCATGACCACATCCAGCGTGATCGCCTCCGGCCTTTCCCGGCGCGCCGTTTCCAGGCCCTCGTCACCGTCCGCCGCAGTTAGGACCTGATATCCTTCACCCTCCAGAAGCCGCTTCAAAAGCTCCCGAACCGAGGGATCGTCGTCGATGACGAGCACCTTTGCACCGCCGCCGTCAGGAGATGATTCCGCATGGCGGGCGATTTGCTGGGCCGCTTCGCGAACCGTGTAAGCCGCCTCCATTTTCTCGGAATCAATCGTACGCCCGCCATCACCGTCATAATGTGGCGATGCCGCCGTTCTTGGCATTAGCACGGAAAATCGGGTTCCCGCATCCAGTTCGCTGACAAATCCAATCTTTCCCCCCATCCGCTCGGTCAATTCCTTGCAGATCGAAAGTCCCAAACCAGTTCCCCCGGCGTTGTCCTTTTTGTTGGAGACAAACGGCACAAAGGCCCGCGATTGCTCTTCGGGACTCATGCCCCGACCGGTATCAACCACCGAAAACTCCACCCACGCTTCGTCCCGGATTTTTCTCGGCTCCACGATCAAAGACACCCGGCCAGTTTTGGTGAATTTGCAGGCATTCCCCAGCAAGTTTCCCAGCACCTGCCTGAGCCTGCGTTCATCGGCCGTGAGAATTCCTATCCCAGCCGGGCATTGGATTTCCAGTTCCAGATTCTTTTCCCGGGCCACCGGAAGGAAACTCATCTCCAAATCCCTCACGAATGTTTCGATATCGACCTCATTGCGAACCAGGGTCTCCGCCCCCATGATGATTTTTTGATATTCTAGGATATCATTGACCAGATTCAGCTCCCGGGTGGCATGCTGATGGATCTTCTGCACGTCCTCCTGTTGCGAATCATTTAATTCGGACAGCTTCAACACCTCGACCTGAAGGAAAATCGCATTTAAGGGTTGTCTCAGGTCATGGCTCACCTTCGCCACAAAGGCATCTTTTTCATGACTCAGGCTGCGAAGTTTCGTATTGGCCTGTTCCAGATCGATATTCACCTTCCTCAGGTCAGAAGTGCGAGCCGTCACCCGCTGTTCGAGCTTTTCATGGGAATCGATCACCTCCTCGAAGAGACGTTGGGACGCACGGGCGATATCTCCCACCTCATCCTTGCGCTTGATGCGCAGTTTGCTGATCAGCGATTTGAGCTGCTCGGGGAGATTTTCCCGGCTCGTCGTGATCTGCTGGGCAGTCTTGGTCATCGACTTGAGGGGCTGGATAAAATACATCGCCATCACAAAAGCCAGAGCCCCGGCTCCCCCCGCTATGGCTAGAGCATATCTCCGGAGAGCCTGCATTTCATGATCGATCGATGAAGCCAACTCATCCTCCATCACCGCATAGTGGATCAAATAACGATCCAGATTTTCACCCACCCCGATCAACAGCAGTACCGACCAGGCGTGGATTTCATCGCATTTTACAGTCTTCCGCCAATCGATCCGGTCATATTCCTGGGGAAAATTATACCGCAACACCTCCATGGCCTTTTCTTTTAACTCCTCCAGCTTGGTGGGGGAATCAGCCAGCAGGCGCAGTTCCTTGACCCCTCCGGTCAACCCGCCGACTCGACCAAACGGAGCACAGGCCGCCCGGAGATCATCCCAATAAGCCCCGGTTGAATCAAACTCCAGTGCCTGGCGGAGATCCCTGCGCGGGATCCCCTCGGCAAAAAAATACGGCGTCTCCAGAGGGATGTTATCCACTTTTACCAGTCGCTGGACCCTGGGTTGATTCCCCTGATTCGATTCCCCCCTCTGTTTGGCCAGGCTCGCCCTCAGGATGGGCCCTTCACTCAGACGGCGAAAAATCATGTCATTTCCCCGACCGGGCGCAGCCAGTTCATCCGGCCTCTGGAGCTGTTCTCCCTGCTCATTTTCGAGAACATAAAATTGGCGGGCACTGGGCTCAACATCCAGATTTGTCGCGATTCTTACATAATACTGGGGGCCTTCCAAAGCCTTCGGAAAACGGTTCAGCGGGGCGATCCCCCAGATCACCGGCACGCCCCGATGGTACTCTTTCCGATCGCCCTTTGCCGGAAAAACCACTTCGATCCGCTGCACCGGAGAGAGTTGAAAAAGCCCACCGACAAACGATTCCACTGGTGGCGTCCAGGTTTGGGCTTGATCCAGCTTCACCATACTGTGCACCGCACTGAAAGTAATTTCGTCGCCATCGACCTTTACGATATCGATATGGAGATAATCCTCCCAATAGCGGCGGCAATCTTTCCGGGCCAACCTCGACAATTCCTCCGGCCCCCTTCCAGTTTGAATCCCCTCGTTAAAAGCATTGCTGTAAGCCAGATTATTCAAATCCTCCGCCAGCCCATCCACCTTGTCAGAGAGTTGCCAGCCCGCCAGCTCCGCTTCATCACCCAGGTCCACCAACTCGTGCTCCCGTAAAACCTGCTGAGATTTATCCTTAACCCCATGCGCCACCATGATGGCACTCGCAGCCGTCGCCAGAAACACCAGTAGAGAAACCTTCTCGCGAATTCCAATACGCATAAACGATATGATGAATGATTCCCCACCCTAAAGCATTTTCCACCCGGTAATCCAGAAATTTAGTCGTGTGGTTGAATCAACTGTAGTGCTTGTTGAATCCCCGGCTTCAACGCCCCGCCAAACCGGTGCCCCGGCACTGTAGACAGGGTACAGTCAGCGATCATACAGGGTGCAATCGCCGATGATGAAAAAGTACGCTGGCGAGCCCGATCAAGCATCCGGCACCAGAGTAGCGTAGGTTTGCCTAACGTTTAAAGCCACCAGACTAAAGCCTTCTTTCCAGTTGTCTCTCCGTCCATTCTCGCCACATTGGCTTTTAGTGATCCCGTTTGCCAATCAGGATCTCAACTCAATACACTTATGAAATACGTTCCTCTCATCGCTTCCATCCTCCTCGGTGGATTTTTTATCATGTCGGCCTCGTTTGTTCTTTCGGGCAAGGCTCCGACACCGGAGTTGCCCAAAGACACTCCGATCGCTGCTTTTATGGAGGCGTTTGCGCCAACTGGCTATATGACCTTTGTGAAAGTGCTCGAATTACTCGGCGGGGTGCTCTTGCTGGTGCCGAAGACCCGAAACATCGGCCTGCTCATCATCGGCCCGATCATCGTTAACATTCTGGCTTTCCATCAGTTTGTGGCAAAAGACGGAATTTTCCAGCCGGTGCTACTTGGGATGGCGTTGGTTTCGCTCTATCTGCTCTGGGCGGAGCGGTCCAGGTGGAAGGCTCTCGTCGGATGATGGATCAAATGAAGAATAGCGAGGTGATCCTCGAAGCCAGGGGGCTGACCCGTGAGTTTGACGGCGTCAGAGTCCTGGATGCGTTTTCCTTTCAACTGCACCGGGGGGAGGTTTTGGGTTTGCTGGGGGCCAACGGCGCGGGAAAGACCACGGCCATGAATTGCCTGCTGGGGCTGACTCTGCCAACTTCTGGAGAAATTCTGGCCTTTGGCCTGCCGCTGCACCAGCATCGGGTCGAGATCCTGAAGCGCGCCAATTTTTGCTCGGCCTTCACCGCCCTGCCTGGTAACCTGCTGGTTTGGCAGAATCTCCTAACCTTCGCCCGCATCTACGCGGTGCCACGTCCGAAGGATAAGATCGATGAATTGCTGGAGCTTCTCGAAGTCAGTCACTTGAAAAATCGTGTCACTGGCCAGTTGTCCGCCGGGGAAGCGACTCGGATCAATCTTTGCAAGGCCCTGCTCAACACCCCCGAGCTGCTGATGCTGGACGAACCCACCGCGAGCCTGGATCCGGATATTGCGGACAAGGTGCGGAAGGTGGTGCGCAAGGCGCAGCGGGAGTTGCAGTGCGGCATACTCTACACTTCCCACAACATGCGGGACATCGAGGAAGTCTGTGACCGGGTGATCTTTCTGCACCGGGGCCGGATCATGACGGAGGGCACCCTGGAAGAAATCACCGCGCGATTCAACGATGACTCCCTGGAAAATGTTTTTATCAAGATCGCCCGCGGCGGGGATCTTGAAGAGATGGAAACAGCTACCTCAAAGGCCACTGGATCATGAATTTACGAGTCATCGCAGCGCTGGTGATGCGCTATGTCTACCTTTACACCCGCACGCCGGTTCGCATGGTGGAAATGGTGTTTTGGCCGATGGTGGACATTCTGGTGTGGGGATTTTTGACCCTCTACCTGCAGCAGAACACCACTGGGGATTTTCCCAAGTTCATCGTGTTTCTGATCGGGGCGATGATCCTGTGGGACGTTATGTTTCGTGCTCAGCAGGGCGTCGCCATTTCCTTTCTGGAAGATGTGTGGACCCGAAACCTGCTCAATGTCTTCGTGGCCCCGGTGCGCACGTTTGAATATGTGTTGGCGACATGCCTGGTGGGGATGCTGCGGATTACTGTCACCGGAACGGTGCTGGCCCTGATCGCCTGGTTTGCCTATTCTTTTAATATTTTTGTTCTCGGGTGGTATTTGATACCGTTTTTTATCAATGTGCTCCTTTTTGGCTGGTGCCTGGGAATGATCTCCACGGCACTGATTCTGCGCTGGGGTCAGGCGGCGGAGTCCCTGGCCTGGGCGGTGCCCTTTTTTATCCAGCCGCTGGCGGCGGTGTTTTATCCGGTCAGCGTGCTCCCGGCCTGGCTGCAGCCCATTTCGCGGGCCATCCCCGCCACCCATGTGTTTGAAGGCATGCGCGAGGTGATGGAAAAGGGCTCGGTCAATGGCCGGACCCTGTTGCTGGCCTTTGCGCTTAATTTTGTTTTCCTCACCCTGGCGGGCATTCTCTTTAGTCGTGTGCTGAGTCTGGTGCGAAGCAAGGGGTTGCTCACCAAGTTCGCCACGCAATAGTCAGAGAAGTGATTTTCCCTGCCCCGTTTACTTTTCCGCCTTGGCGAGTCGTCTTTTAATCCACTCCACGATCGCATCCGGTGCGTCTGTCCCCCAACGCATGCTACGGCGAAAGACGACTCCCGATTGGCGTGGGGGAAACCCCCACGGCGATAGACGACTCCCGATTGACGCTGGGGAATCCCCCACGGTGGAAGTTCAGACGTCGACCCACTTTTTACGTCAACGTTTGGACAGTAACTGACTGAACCCTGTACAGTGGCTGATTGTACCCTGTACAATGGCTGACCGTACCCTGTATGAACAGAAGTTGACGCAAAGAGGCATGTTTGGATGGGAATTCTGCCCCCAAAAGCCTTCAAGTCGGATTGAGCAAGGTCAGCAAAGGCCGACGTAGCGGTGGCGTCCATACGGACGTCTTCACAGTCAACAAGATGAAATCCGGGGTTAAAGAAAGATGGGTTCTTTCCAGATGGGCACGGTCGCTTTGATCTGTTTGAGATATTCCTGAGTGATTTCAAAGGCGGCGGCGCTGTGGGTGGTCTGTACCCGGATGAGGATGGAGGCTTCTCCGGCGGGGACTAAACCTAGGCGATGGTAAACCAGGGAGAGATGCCCGGGATGGGAGTGGCGGATGGCTTCGCCAACGGCAGTCAGCTCTTTCAAGGCCATGACCTCGTAACAGGAATAAGTGATGCCGGAGATTTCGCGGCCAGCTTCGATCTTCCGCACCACCCCGTGAAAACGGAGGTCGGCTCCGTGGGAATCGGAAGGGGACAGGGTGGCTTCGATCTCTGAAATCGACTGTTCACCCAACGCACATCTGAAATGATCGCTTGCCATGACTGAATTGTTGATCTTTTATCCACCACAAAGAAATAGATGGCAATGAACAAGAGCGATTTTGGGTTGATTGGTCTGGCGGTGATGGGTCAGAATTTGGTGTTGAATGTGGAGAGCCGGGGATTCCAGGTCTCGGTCTACAACCGCACCGCACAAACGATGAAGGATTTTGTGGCGGCGAATCCGGGGAAAAAACTGGTGGGGGCAGAGACGCTGGAGGAATTTGTGGCGAGTCTGCAGCGGCCCCGGAAAATGATGATCATGGTGAAGTCGACCGCAGCACTTGATCATAATGATCGCGATGCGGTGGATGCGGTGATCGATTCGCTGGTCCCGCTCCTGGAAAAAGGGGATCTGATCATCGACGGAGGGAACACCTATTACATCCATTCCGACCGCCGGGCCAGAGACCTGGGTGAGAAGGGGATTCTTTTTATCGGGACTGGGGTCTCCGGTGGGGAAGAGGGGGCCTTAAAAGGGCCTGCGATTATGCCTGGGGGGCCCAAGGCGAGCTGGGATTTGGTGAAGCCGATTTTCGAAGCCATCGCCGCAAAGGTGGGCAACGATCCCTGTGTGGCGCATATTGGGGAAGGTGGCGCGGGGCACTATGTGAAAATGGTGCACAACGGGATCGAATACGGGGACATGCAGTTGATCTGTGAGGCGTATATGATTTTTAAGGCGGCGGGATTCACGAATCAGGAAATGGCGAAGGTTTTCGCGGATTGGAATGCGGGAGATCTCGAAAGTTATTTGATCCAGATCAGCTCCAAGATTTTTGAGGAAATCGATGCGGAAACTGGCCAAAGTGTGATCGATTTGATTCTCGACCGGGCCGGTCAGAAAGGAACGGGTCGCTGGACGGTGCTTAATTCGGTGGAAAACGGTGTCGTGGTTTCAACGATTAACGCGGCGGTGGAAGCCCGCGTTTTGTCGTCCATGAAAGAGGAGCGGGTCGCAGCCTCCAAGCACTTCGAAGCACCGCCGGTGAAGATCGCGATGAATCGGGATGAATTAATTCAGAAGGTGCAGGAAGCACTCTATGCTTCAAAAATCATCAGCTACGCGCAGGGGATGGATCTGATCAAGACGGTGGGTCAAAAGCAAAAGTGGGGGCTCGATCTGGGAAGCATTGCTAAAATTTGGCGCGGGGGCTGTATCATTCGGGCCCGGTTCCTCAATCGCATTACCGAGGCGTATCAGCGCAATCCGGACCTGACAAATCTGATGCTGGATCCATTTTTCAAAGACATTTTGAACCGGACACAGAGCAGTTGGCGTGAGGTGGTGGCCCTGGCCATCCAGAACGGGATTCCGATTCCGGCATTTAGCGCGTCTCTGGGGTATTTTGATTCTTATCGGTCCGAGCGGTTGCCGGCGAATTTGTTGCAGGCCCAGCGGGATTTCTTCGGGGCTCACACTTATGAGCGAGTGGATAAGAAGCCCGGGGAAATGTTCCACACCAACTGGCCGGATGTGATCGAGTGATAGATTTCGATTTTGAATTGGTTTTTTTGCGGTGAGAGCCACTTCGTTTCTGGCGAAGTGGCTCTTCTTTTTGATTCGGAGAGGGGAGCGCAAATCGGGCGGATAATTGGTTGAGCAGGGATCGGGTTTGGTATCATAATTTGACGCGATGAAAGTAACGGTTTTTTTTTAGTCACCTGTTTGAGTAGCTTTCAATTGCGGTCCCAGGAGACATCGGTCGCCGGGAGCAAGCAGGTCAAAGAGATCATTGAAAATTACAAGGGGCGCGGAACTCTGGCCGATGGAACGCCAATCACGGTGGCGGCGGATGCGCTAAAGAAATTTCGGGTCCGGGAGGGATTTGAGATTGAGCTGATGGCCGCCGAGCCACAGGTGAAGCAGCCGTTGTTCATGAGCTGGGACAGTCGGGGACGTCTCTGGGTGGTGCAATACCTGCAATATCAATTTCCCGCCGGCCTCAAGATCGTGGAGTATGATGACCATCTCCGGGCTCAATTTGACAAGGTGCCTTTGCCGCCTCCACAAGGCGCACCGGGGGCTGACAAAATCACGGTGTTTGAGGACACGGACGGCGATGGTCGCTTTGACCGGGAAAAAGATGTCATCACCGGTCTGAATATCGCGACATCCGTCGAGACCGGGCATGGCGGAATCTGGGTGACCAACCCTCCCTACCTGTTGTTTTATCCCGACAGCAATGGGGATGATGTTCCCGATGGTGCACCGGAAGTGCGATTATCCGGCTTTGGCCTGGAAGACACCCATGCGGTGATGAACAGCCTGGAGTGGGGGCCGGATGGTTGGCTCTACGGCGCAAATGGGAGCACATCAACCGGAGAAGTGAAGTGTCCGGCGACGGACAAAGTGTTCAAATGGCAGGGGCAGATGGTGTGGCGTTACCAGCCGGATACCCGGCACTTCGAAATTTTCGCGGAAGGTGGGGGAAACACTTTTAGCCTCGAAATCGATTCAAAAGGCCGGGTCTTTTCTGGTACCAACCATGGAAATACCCGGGGGATGTATTATCCGCAGGGGAGTTACGGCTCAAAAGGGTGGGGTAAACATGGGCCACTGACCAATCCGTATGCGTTTGGGTACTTTGAGCATATGGCGCATGAGGGCGATAAAAACCGTTTTCCCCAGGCCTTTTGCATTTATGAAGGCGGTTTATTTCCCAAAGAATACAAGGGAAAAATCATCGCCCCCAATTCCCTGCATAACGTGGTCTGGGTCAGTCAACTTTTGGAGGACACATCCACCTTTCGGACGGTTGATGAACCCAATCTGGTGGAGACCGACGATCGCTGGTTTCGCCCGGTGTTTTCCGGGGTGGGCCCAGATGGATGTGTTTATCTGGCTGACTGGTCCGACACCCGGCTGAGTCATGTCCGCCCGGTGGATGACTGGCACAAGGAAAGCGGTCGGATTTACCGGATCAAGCCGACGGGAACAAACCCAGTCTATCGAGAGGGGGACATGGCAACTTTGGATGGGGAGGACTTGATTCATTTTCTCGATCACCCCAATCGGCAGGTGCGGCGGCGGGCGCTGTTGGAGATTGGATGGAAGCAGGAACATTCGATTGAGGGGAAATTGATCGAAATGGTCCGGGCGAATCACGGGCAAACTTCTCTGGAGGCGCTCTGGGCATTGGGTTTGCTGGGGCGGTTGGATTCGGAATATGCGGACGAATGGATCAATCATCCCGATGAGTTTATCCGCTTTTGGGTGGCGCGTTTGCAAGGCGACCAACGACTGGTCGGCGACAATTTTGCGAAGGCGCTGATCAAGAGGTCACAAACGGAAGTGGACAAGATGGTGCGCTCGCAAATGGCCGCCACGGCGAAACGGCTGCCGCCGGAAACGGGCCTAAAGGTTCTGGAGAATTTGATTGCCCGGGATCTTGATTCGAAAGACAAACATATTCCCATGATGATCTGGTGGGGGATCGAAGCTCACAGCGAAACGGGGCGGGAAGTGCTCCGTGAGTATGCCACTCAATCAAAGACCTGGAGTTATCCCATTTTTAGAGAGGTGATCGCCGAAAGGCTGATGCGCCGTTATGCCATGGCGGGTGGAAGCGAAAATTTGTCGGTGTGTGCGTCGCTTTTGAAAGCGGCTCCAGATAAGGATGCGTCCAAACGGCTGATGACTGGTTTGCAGTTGGCATTCCAGGGGGCGG
Source organism: Verrucomicrobiales bacterium (assembly GCA_041742015.1). Taxonomy (GTDB): domain Bacteria; phylum Verrucomicrobiota; class Verrucomicrobiia; order Verrucomicrobiales; family DEV007; genus Arctic95D-9. The sequence goes on from JBGSJM010000044.1 coordinate 17,342, forward strand.
TGATTCCCGAGCTGCCAATTGACCTAAGCGAACAGCTGGACCAGTATAGTAAAGAGTTTGGGCAAAGTGATGTGTTGCTGGGAATCCAAAGAAATGATTCTGCGGCGATCAAGGCTGCCAAGGCCCTATTGTCCAACGTCAAGGGTGATCCGGTGGAGAAACTTGAGATCGCGAGGGTGTTTGGAACGATTAATGACCCTACGGTGGTGCCGTCATTGTTGAGTGTTCTCGGGCTTGACCAGAACAGTGCTTTGAAGCGGGTCTCACTCCAGTCACTGGCCAACTACAACGACACTTCAGTACCTGCGGCGATTCTGTCGCGGTATGGATCAACCCTGCCCGAGGAACACGATGTCAGAGGCACGGCTAATCGGGTGATGGCTGGGCGTCTCGAATGGGCTAGGATG
>JBGSJM010000045.1:0-7021 GCA_041742015.1 Verrucomicrobiales bacterium
CGGAGAGCAACCCAATGAAGAAGCCATTACCACCACGCCCCGAGAAGGACTTCACCGTGTGTAGCATTGCTTGGGATTTGGACATCGTGCAGCGTCACACGAAGGCTGGCTTTGAGCATATTCCGGACGACCTCGTCTACCGCCGATTCTTTCAGTTCCTCGACTTCATCCAGCGTCACGGGTTCACTATTCGCACTGTGGCCGCATCTCTCGAAGACGTTTCTCTGAGCACCGCTCTTCGCAACTCCGATCTGACCGACGACGGTTTCCGTTTCGTTCAGCACGCGCGACCACGCTGGTCGGGCCGCCTTTACAAGGACGGCGGTGAGCAGAAGGAGCTTCGGTTTCTCGAGAAGTGGCTTCATACCCTTGAGGCATCTTAAGCTGCAATGCCATGAACCAACACCAAGCAACCCCCAACAGGCCGAACAAGACGAGACACAGCAACCCCGATCAGCCGCCCTGTTTACGTGCTCACACGTATTTTGAACCTCAACCCCGTGATCGACGTGCTCCCCCGCTGATAGGGTTGTGCGTTGATTCTACAAGCCAGGCTCAAAGTAGAAGGAGAAACGACTGACTTTCGGAATATTTTGGTTATTAATGTTTTATGAACTTATCCAAACATTCTCTCAAATGGTGATTCTACAAGCCAGGCTCAAGTAGAAGGAGAAACGACTGGCTTTCGGAATATTTTGGTTATTGATGATTTATAAATTAATCCAAACATTCTCTCAAACGGACTTGGTTCCATTTTGATCCTGGTCCAACCAATAATGATTCTACAAGCCAGGCTCAAAGTAGAAGGAGAAACGACTGACTTTCGGAATATTTTGGTTATTATTGATTTATAAAATAATCCAAACATTCTCTCAAACGGACTTTGTTCCATTTTAATCCTGCTCCAACCAAGGAACCACAAGGTCTCGCTCTCGAAGAAAGACCAATCAATCTCCTCAATTCGCTTTCGAAAAGGCTTTCTGTGGATTTATGGTCTCGTCCGCCGAGTCACATTTCCAGCACCGGCTTTCAGGGGCGCACAGGGACAGGCTATCTATTCGGAGCCAACAGTTAAATATAAATAAAATCAGATAATCTACGGTTCTCTCGCAATAATCAGTTGCACCTCCTCAGTCCCCTTCGGCCTGACGGCTCAAACAAAAAGGCTTGAAAAACAATTTCATATTAGTAAAATACTGTTATGAACGTAACCCTCGAAAGGATTCGCAACGAAGCCAAAGCCCTCTCGGCTGAAGACCGCGAGTTGCTTTTGGTTGCTCTTGAATACGATCTCCACGGTGACGCGTTGCAAAATGAGGAAACGGAAGTTGATGCCGCTTGGGAAAATGAGATCGCAGGACGCATCAGTGACGTGAAGGAAGGGAAGATCGAATTGGTCAGCACAGAATCCGTAGATTCGGCCATGGATGAGGTCTTTGCTAAACATGGCATTGAACGCACCCAGCGGTTCGAATGACTCCTCTCATTTGGCACCCCGCCGCACAACAGGAGTTAGTCCATCAGGCCGACGCATTTGCCCAAATTGATCCGCGACTCGTCACCCAATTCAACAGTCGAGTGAGCCACTGTCTGCAAGCGATCCGAGAAAATCCGCCAGCTTACCACGAGCGGAAATTTGAAATACGTCGAGCCAATCTCAGTCCAAAGTTTGGAGAATAAGCGTCCTGATGTGCCTCTGACCTTTAATTCGACAGAACGCAAATGGCACTGAATCAATCCTCGCCAAATCGGGTAGGAACGGGGTTTGAACCCGCTCCCTCCACACCAACCGGCGTGCGGGTCCGCACCAGGCAGTTCCAAGAGACGAACTACCAACTCAGCGGTCACGGCTTTTTCTCAACCCGGCTAACGGCCTCGCCGTCAGCAAAACGCGTGATGATTTTCTGCCCGACCTTCAAACCGGTGGCGCTGAGAATGGGCTTTCCTTTTTCGTCGAGGGTCATGGAAAATCCGCGTTTTAGAGTTTTGTCCGGGCCGATCGCTTTGAGGAGGTGATGCGCATTCACCAAGCGCTCCTTTTTTGCCTCGATCCGGCGGATCAGAACATCACTGAGGCGCTCCATGGCACGGGCGCTTTTGTCCCTGGCAGCTTGCAGCTCCCGCTCCGGGCTCCGGGCGGATAAGATGGCCTCGAACCGGTGCAGTTTGGCTTGGTAGGCCTCGATGCGGCGATTCACCACATTTTCCATGCGTTCTGCCAGGTAATCGAGTGACTGCGCCCAGTTTTGCACTTTGCGGGCGGGCTCGCGGGCGGCCATTTCCCTCTGGTAAGCCTCGATCATGCGGCGGAGGTGTCGGAAATGAGATTCCACCGATCCATCGAGCCGTTGCTGGAGGACGCCGAGTCGGTGCTTCAGGGCGATGCCATCGGGCACGGCAGCTTCAGCCGCGGCGCTGGGGGTGGGTTCCCGCCGGTCCGCGACAAAGTCGGCAATGGTATAATCTATCTCATGCCCAACCCCGGAGATGATGGGAATGGGGCAGGCAAAGATGGCGCGGGCTACGATCTCTTCGTTAAAAGACCACAGATCCTCCATGCTGCCACCCCCGCGGGCCACGATGATGGTATCGATCTCGGGCAGGGCCTCGGGCCGGGTCGATAAGTATTGAATGGCCCGGGAGATTTCTCCCGCCGCGCCCTCTCCCTGAACCCGCACCGGAGCGATGATCAGATGGATCCAGGGAGCCCGGCGTGACATGACTTTCAGAATATCCTGGATCGCCGCCCCGGTTGGCGAGGTCACCACGACGATGGTTTTCGGGAAAGGCGGGATTTTTTTCTTTTTCGCCTGATCAAAGAGCCCCTCAGCGGCCAGTTTTTGTTTCAGCGCTTCGAATTTGGCCTGCAACTCACCGGCACCACTGGCTTGGACTCTTTCGACGATGACCTGGTATTGGCCGCGGGCTTCGTAAACCGAGACATTCCCCTGAACCTGGACTTTCTGGCCATTTTTCAGCACAACCGGATTGCGCTGCGCCGCCGTCCGGAACATCACGCAACTGATCTGAGCGCCCACATCCTTCAGGGTAAAGTAATGGTGCCCCGAGCCCGGAGAACTCAGGTTACTCACTTCCCCCTCGATCCAGATGGCTCTGAATCGATTTTCCAGGGTGAAACGAATGTCCCGGCTGATCTCCGAAACGGTGAAAATTTTGTCTGGCATGAAATCCCGAAAACCGGTTGGTCTTTCTTAAAGCTTAAATTTCGGGCTTTGCGACATAAATTCCTTGGGATTGTGGTAAAAGACTTTCTCCACCATCGCGGCGGAATGGCCCCGCTGCGCCATCATCCGGGCGGCTTTGGGGGTGGCGAGCGGCTCACTTACCCCCCAGTCACAGGCGCAGTTCATCCAGATTTTATCGGTCCCGAATTTTTCCAGGATATCGATGGCCCGCCGGGAGGTCAGTTTGCTCTCGGGATAAAGCGTCATCCCCGCCCAAAAACCGGCATCTTTGACCAGCCCCACGGTGTGCTCCTCGATATGATCGATGATGACTCTCTCCGGGGTGATGTTGGGGAAATTTTTCAAGGCATCGATAATCAGGCGAGTGCCCTTCAGCTTGTCCTCCAGGTGCGGGGTATGGACGAGGATAAGCTGCTCATACTCATCTGCCAGAGCGATGTGGCGTTCCAACACCTTTAGTTCGTTGCGGCTGTTTTTGTTCAGGCCGATCTCTCCGATGCCAAGGACATTGTCCCGCTTCAGGAAATAGGGAATCAAATCAATCACCGCATTCGCCAGGGCCATGTCTTCGGATTCCTTGGGATTGATACACATCCAGGTGAAGTGTTTGATGCCGAATTTCGCAGCCCGGGCGGGTTCAAATCCGGTCAAAAGCGAAAAATAATCGTGAAATCCCTGTTCGCTACTGCGGTCATATCCCGCCCAGAAAGCAGGCTCGGAGATGACCTCGCATCCTGCCAAAGCCATCGCTTCATAATCGGCGGTGGTCCGGCTGACCATGTGAGCATGTGGTTCGATGTATTTCATCACGTCAGATAAAGGGTGAGATTTTCAGGGTTGAGATTTCAGGAATGGCCGGCCCAGGCACCGGCAGCACCTTTGGTATGAGCCGCAGCGATGGGCTCCACGGTGGGATCACTCAAGGAAAGCAAAATCGCCTCCGCCCGGTCCGGCCCTGATTTCGTGAGGTGGAGGAGCGATTTCAAAAGCTCTTTTACCCGGTAATCCTCCATTTGTCCGGCCCGCTCCACCCGGTCGAGGAACGAAGCCAGATCAAGAAGCCGGGCCCTCGCATCCATAAAGTCCAGATCCACCAGATTGACGGCGGAGAAAGAATCATTTTTCATGAATGGATCTTAAGACACGCTTGGTGAATTATAAAATCAAAAGTCGCCCCCCTCGATGAAAGAAGCGCCCGGAATCAGCTTGATTTTCCAGCAACAAGTTCGAAACTGCCGCCCTGCAATAAGCCGACGTGGTGGAATGGTAGACACAACGGACTTAAAATCCGTTGATCGCAAGGTCGTACGGGTTCAAGTCCCGTCGTCGGTATTTTCTGATAACCAATGGGTTGATATCATCTCGATTTCACTTGTCCGGCCCGGAAAGGATGTTTTAATGAAAAAGTGGTTTTTTGTGTAATCAATCGCCATGACTCGCCGATTCCATTCTTAAAATGAAAATCAAAAAATCGATCGTTTTAGTCCTGGTGGCGTTTTTTATGCAAATGGCACTCGCTGCCGAAAATCGAGTGGCGCTTGTCGTTGGCAACAGCGGCTACGCCGGCGAAGCGAAGCTGACCAACCCGGAGAGTGACGCCAGGGCTATGCACAAGGAATTAACCGCTCTCGGTTTCACGGTCGACCTTGTCCTGGATGCCGACCGCCAGGAGATGAACAAGGCCCTCGGCAAATTTATCAAGAGCCTCGACAAAGACACCGTCGCCCTCTTTTATTTCGCAGGCCACGGCTTCCAGGTTGATGGTGCCAACTACCTGCTGCCACTGAAGGCCGAAGCCGATGATCTTTACGTGGCCAAAAACAATTCAGTGGCGCTAAATCAGGTGTTCGATGCCTTTCGTTCCGCAGCTACCAGACTCAACGTGGTGATTCTCGACTGTTGCCGCAATAATCCCTTCACCAACCAGGGAGTAAACCGTGCCATTCGCAGCTTTTCCCGCAGCCTCGCCGACCAGGCGGCGCCTCTGGGAACAATCATCACTTTTTCGACCTCGGCGGGAGACCTCGCTGCAGACGGGGAAGGCGGCAATTCCCCCTTTACCCATGCCCTGACGGCGGAACTGGCCCGGCGGCCGGAGGACGGGTTGCTCCTTTCCGCCGTTCTGAGAAACACTGCCAAGGAAGTTTACAGAAAAACCGGTCAGGACCCGATTTTGAATATCCCCGGCAGCGCGGAGGAGGTTTTTCTGTTTGGGGCAAAGGCGCAACCCGTGAAGAACAGCGGTCCCGACAACAGCACCGCTCTCCAGCAAGCAGACCTAATGAAACGCCTCGCTGAACTCCGCCAGGAGCTGGATGAATACAAGAAACAAAGCCATCCTCCCGCGCCGCCATCGCCCCAGGGGGATCTGGCAGGCATTAATACACTACTTGATCAGCAAAAAGTGGATCGAGCCAATTTGGAAGCCCAGATTGCCAGTTTGCTGGCCGTGATCAATGCCGCAAACAAAAACGCTCCCGGTGCAACAGTCGTCGACGGAGGTATTGCCGGGGCCCTAAAGATCGCGGGCACGCCCCGTGCCATCGGGGAGACCGTCAAGGATAGCCTGAACGCATTTTTCGATGCCCACCTCCAGACCATGCGCGCAAACAGCGCCCGCGCCTGGGCGGGAATGTTCACCGCCAATCCCTGGTATTGTTATGCAAATGGAAAGACCACCCATGCGACCTTGATTCGCGGGCGGCAGGAGTTGATCGACAAATACCGCAACCGCAGCTATACCGTTTTGGAGTCCGGATACACTGAACTGGACGGCGGTTCGCGGGCGCTAATGACCTTCACCTATCGCTATCAATACTCCGGAACCCGCCATACCTCGGGGCGCTGCCGGGAAGATATTGGGGTGGTTTGGGTAGTAGACAAATGGCTGATTTCCACCTACCAAGAAACCTTGGATTAACCACATTCAGATTTTGTGACCAGCCCCTTGCTCGAAGACAGTTGGTGTGTCGCCGAAGTCGGGGAGTTATCATTTATCCATCACCAGAAGATTATGCAAATAGCATTCTGATTCAACAGGGTACAATGGCTGATTCAACAGGGTACAGTTGAGTTCACAAAATGGCGGCGAATTGCTCAGCAATTGCCAAACGGGCTTTCGCAAACCCTTGACCCTGACAAATTTCTTACAAGATTCGGTTCGCCCGACGATGACATCGACCCTATCCTAAAATCCATGAAAATCATTTGCGTCGTTTGGATTCTGGCGATCATTTTTCCTTTCAGCTTTACATTGGCCGAAGAGGAACCTGATTCTGGTCTGATTGTTCACGAATGGGGTACTTTTACGACCTTCCATTCCCCGAATAATCAATCGATCCGCTGGTACTTATCGTCACCAGCAACCGATCCCCTTCCATCTTTTGTAAAACCCTCTGTGGGAACCAAAGCTGGTTATTTCAGTATCCGTATGGAAACTCCGGTACTCTATTTCTACACGGACCGAGTCCGCAAAGCTGCGGTGAAGGCCTCCATGGCGGCCGGTAATGTGACGGAGATGTACCCCGGTGCATCGTTCCGCAACCTGGAATTTTTTTCGACCGAACTCATGGCACCCCGCCTCGAAATGACCTGGGATGTCGAATTGATTCCGCCCGACGCGTCGGCTGCCACCAGCCTGCAACTCCCGCACGACACTGCAAAGGCCAATAATCATTACTTTTTCGCGCGGGACGTTCCCGAGGCGGCTTTTGTCATAGCTCCAGACCCAGCGGGCCAGGAGGGAGCCGTAAAACAGGTCGAGAAGTTTATTTTCTACCGAGGCGCAAGCCAGGCACACATTGGATCTCCTGCTC